>JBDREA010000123.1:0-23360 GCA_043820265.1 Candidatus Altarchaeota archaeon
CGTGCTTGAGGAGGGCATTCTTAATGCGTTGAATGCGAGCGAAGAGCAGAAGTGGATGTTTGACGAGATAAAAGACTGGCCGAAAAGGGAGTTTGGTCCCTATTTACTTTTACGAAATCCCCTCTATTTGTAGATGACCCAGAATGTCAACCAAGTCCAAAAGATCAGAAATGCTACGAGAGCAAGAAACATTTGAATGTCTTTTTTTGTTATATCGTCTCTGAGTTTCAACTCCATTTTATCTTATTCCTTAATCAGACTTCGTGTTTAAATACTTTGACTCCCTGTATATATACATATATGTTGGAGGTGGTTTCATGGAATTCAGTACTCAACGAGTGGATTTCGAAACAGTAGACAGAATAAAGGACATAAACCGTCACTTAAACAAGAGAGGAATTAGGTTAAGACAAAGCGATATAATAAGGGAATCAGTCCTTTTTGTCATAAAAAACGAGGCCAACTTCCTTGATTACGTGGAAAATAAATATTCTGGAGCAAATGCCTCTGTTTCAAATATTGTCTCTCAGGCAATCTCGAAACCCTGGTTTCCATACTAACAAATTTAATTGAGCGAAAAAACCAAGGAAAACCCAGAACAAGCATGCAGCAACCTCTGTATATTTGTATATTTTGGAGATACCACTATTTATATAGCCTTGTTGCGTAAAGTTTATACAACACACAATACAAACTCAAAAAAATAAGAGGTGAAAACAATGGATAGGAAAACTTTGATGACTGCCGTTCTGATGCTAAGCCTAATCGGACTAGCAACAGCGCAAAGTGAAACAACTCAACTGCAAAATGCCCTAAGCACCATTCTATGTGTGATTGTCCAGTTGCTAATATTCATAGCAGGTGGAATAGCCATAGTGATTATCGTGCTAAACGGTATCAAGTGGACAGCCAGTAGTGACGACCCAGGAGCCAGAAAGCAAGCCAAACAAGGAATCGTCCATGCAATCGTGGGACTGATTATTGTATTGATTGCGATATTTGTCGTAACGACAATAGTGGGCGCCGGAAACGTTGCACAAATGGCAATCATGTCTGGTTGCAGTGCATAAAAAACAAAAAGGGGCAAACAAACCCCTTCTTTTTTTCTTTTTTTGTCTTTTTCTAGCTTAAGGCATAATAACAACTCTTTTTTTCCTTATTCTCCCTAATAATTAATGTATCACACCCTCGATCAATGCAAAATGCCCGATGCCTCCCCATTTTCACCATCTAGAAGACAGTACACACTTTTCCTATTAGTCCTAACAATTACCCTCCTGCTTTTGTCAACTCCCGTGCAAGCAGGCCTTATTGGGACGTTCGGAAAATATGTTGGTTGTGTGACAAAGAACTCCCTCAGACCAGAACTCTATCTTCTACCCGGTGGCCCACTCACATTCTGCATACTGAACATGGGATTTAAATGGTTCTTCGACCAGCTTGGAGAACTTATGGGTTCCTTGATCGAGGGGCTCATAAGGATGATAATGTCTTGTCTCACCTGGAATCCTCAGATATTCCCCCTATACACAACCGGCTGCGATGTTGACGCCGGCGAATGCGCAAGCCAAGGAGTATCCCACATCATAATATCTATAATGATCATCTTGATGCCACTCTATGTCATACTCATCCTATACACCGGGATACAGATGATTTTTTTCTCTCTCACACCGCAGGGAAGAGCCCAGTCAAAATCCAGGCTGAACGAGTTCATAATAAGTATGGTTGTGGTAAGCCTCTCACCCATGCTATACCAGGTTATACTTGACTTGTCTGAATCGGTGGTATATGCGATATTAAACGTAGCCGTAGAATCAATGAACTCCCCCGGCACTGATCTGGCGGGATTCTTGATACTGTTTCTGATCCTCGCAAAAACCCCAATTCTTTTACCTATGACTATCATCCTGCTAGTGATCAGCCTCATAGCCTTGATGGTCCTTCTCGTAAGATACATATTTGTTTTACTATATGGCGTACTATTCCCAGCCATCCTATTCCTATACCTCTTTGATACCACCAAACAAATGGGCTCAAAATTACTTGCAAGATCCATTATGTGGATTACGATACCCATCGCCCAATCAATATTCATGGCCTTGGTGATAATCTCTTTAGTGCAAACCGGAAGCACGATTGGAACTCCATTGCTTCACGCATCCGAAGCATTGATCGATCTGAGATTTGCAGATGCCCTTGACGCCATAAAAGACCTCGGTCCAGGACTTATTGAAGCGCTTAAAAGCATGTTATTGGTGATGGGAGGACTCGTTGGACTCATACTAGCCCCACTCATGATGAGCGGGCTTCTAGAGAAGGTAGGCGGAGCCGTAGGATTTGTGGGTGCAGCTTCGGCACCTTACACCCCCGCAGGAGGGGCTTTGGTGGGGGCGGGCACAATGATGATGGGATCCGGGGCGGACAGCTTGATATCTGCCGGGGCATTGGCGGGGTTCCTCCACAGAGGGCCATCCAGAACTGGAGTGGACCAGGGTGTCGGAGGATGGTTTAAAGAAGCCGGACGAGGCCTGACTTCAGGAAAAACCTGGAGAAACATGGTCCAACAGGCGGGCGCAGGGATGTTTCCCGACAAGTTCCCCCAAGGCCAGACAGCTTTTGAGTTGGAGTTTCAGGCCCAAGAGGCCGGGGGATTCTCTGCCGGAGGTTCACATACTGGGGGGGGCGGAGGACAGACTTCATCGATTTCTTCCTCTCAGACTGGAGAATACCATGAAAGCCAGGTAGCCGACCACACCGATACTCAGTGGAGGACCCAGGGGCGTTCAGCGGAGTCCACGCACGCGGATAGAGAGTCATCTATCGACCCTAAAGGATTCATTATCCACACGCACCGTAAAATACACGACCTTCCGATGCCTTTGCTCCCATTTGAGCTCCATGAGCGAAGCAACAAGATACAGATGGGTCTCGCCTCGATCTTTGGGGGGGCAAGCCTTTTTTCATATGCAAAGCAGCATGGATTCAAGGCGGGGGCAAAAAAGTTCTTCAGCAAAGATCTAAGCGGCCAAGGCGTGGTAAGGAGGTCTGCCAAGGGAATGAGCTTAATCGCCTCTGGGCTTATGCCCATCTCACCTTTGATGCCTATCAGAATGCTTGGCCGGGAGCTGTTTGGCTTCGTACCTGCGGGAATCCCGAACTGGCTCGGAGGAGGAATCGTGAGAAGAGCAGCCCTCATTATGATGGGAATGGGTTTCCGCCAACACTGGCACAGAAGGAAAGCCGACGCAAGCATCAAATACAGGGCGGGTAAACACGAAAACTTGGACTTAGCACTTGAGAAAGCCAAAAAGGAGAGAGAGGAACTAATCGCGGCAGGCCAAGACACTCACGCAGTCGACAATAAGATAGAGGGCCTCGAAGAAAGCATCGACCGGGAAGTGCTTAAGGTGACGAAAATCCTTGACGGACTCGCAAACGACCCCACAGGATTCAGAAGCACAGACCCCTTCTACTACGAAAAGAAGCTTCAATCGCTTCTGCAATCGAAGTCGGCATCAGATAGGAGGCTCGCCCAAAGATACATGGCACAGGCGATGTCAGACAACCTAGGAAGAGACAGGGGGCAAAGGGATGGAAACTTCAAAAACATGAATGCCTGCTATCAAACAGCAGTATCGTTTGCCAGCCAAGAGCATAAGTCGGGGGATAAATGGAATCCCGAGGCCAGATTGCACGCCCATGCACTGCATTATTTCCAGAGGGGTCCAGGAGACTTTAATGTTGGAGGCTTAGCCAAAGCCATGGATATGGATGAAGAGTACTGGAAGATCGATACGAGTACCAATGCTGGAAAACAAAAAGCCAAAGAAGTGATGGACCACTTCTTTTCAAATGCTAAAAATCCAAACCGCACCGAAGCCGACACATTCCTCGCCCGGACCGTGGCTGCATCAGAGATACAGGCTAGAGGTTTGGCAGTAGACAAAGGACACGATAAGATCGGGGGAATATTGATTGAAAGACCTGGCATCACGATAGAAAACGGACGACTCGTCTATAGGACCGTGGAAAGAACCATTCAGGGCATCCCTGTCAGGGAAGATGGAAAAATCAGGACGAGAAAATGGGTTGAAGGCATTGATTTCCGGCTTTCCGATTTTGCTCAAATTGAAAGGAAAAACAGCGTCGTCATGACCAAACGCTTCCATAAGCTGGAGGGAGCGATGGCAGTTGCCGCAAGAAATATGGAGTGGCAGGAGATGCGAGATCCATTCGATAAAAAGAACGTTTGGCATCGAAGACACCTTGACCGCCACACAGTCACATCAGAAGACGGGAGAGAAGAGGCCTACCTCAACCGGCACCAATACGCCTATCTGCGGGGTGTAAACCAGAAACTCGGCTATGGAGGAGGCCTGAACCCGGGAGACGAACAATTGATTCATCCCCTTAATTCAGTTTTAGAAAGATATATGGGGCCGGGCATCGAAGGCCAGGTCATCGACCAAAACTTCCATGACAACCCCGACAGTGGAATGGCTACCTACCGGCTTGACCAGTTCGGAAACCCGGTTGCTACGATTACATTAAACCAGGGAGCTCAAAACCCCAGGGATCAGTTGAGAAAGTTAAGGATCAAGAAGAAGACGCAGGTCCAGATAAGCCATCACGGAGAACAAGACGGCAACATAATTTTGGGAAATGGGCTCATTGCTTCCACCACCAACCCAATGGGTACCGCCCAGGAAACTTATGCTGACGTAAAACACACAACCAGGGAGTTCTATGAAATCCAAGACCAATACGGTGTCCCCCAAAAAAACTATGTCCTGGTGAAACAGACCGAAGTCTTAGATAAACTCTCAGACTCGGCAGGCAACAAATTAAGGGTAACTCGATACACTGTCGTCGACCTATCAGCGGCGAAACCAGAATACAAATTTGACGCCCTAAAGACTGGCACCCATCCAAACGATTTCTGGTCTGAAGTGCTCAATCACAACCCCCACAAAGACATCTACAAGAAGGATGGAAACCTGGAAGAAGCAACCCAGGGACACATAATCCTCAGGGACTATCTCGACAAAGATCTGAGGTTCCTCGAAGAAAATAATGAGATTGTTTTGTGCGTCCCAAACTACTCTTCTTACAAATATGATTTCGGCACAGGGGTCGAGCAGGAAGTCGCAGTCCACATAGTCGATAAAAAACTCCAGTACTTCAGGATAGAGGAGCTGCCAAACGGCAGAAAAAGAAAGATTCCTCTTGATGCATATGAACAAGCACGATTGAACCAGATGGGGCAGAACTTCCAGGTACAGAATGTGGGTGGAGTCCTCAAGAAAACAGAATGGAAAAAAATTGAGAACGTGGAAGTTAGGGAAGGTAAGATCTACGAGGCAGGCACAAATAATGAGCTGACCCATATAAACCTCAAATCCAACGAATACAAGGGGGAATTCAAGCCAGTCCACCTAAACGACGAAGTAGTCGAAGGACATATTTCAGAAAACCAGTTCAGAAGTGAATTCGCAGTCATCCACGAAAAAGGCCACATAGCATTAAGAACGGCGACCGGAACTCTGACAGAAAGCGACTCGGGGAAAATCGTCGACTCCCTCACATCTAAAAAACCTAAACGAAAACTTTCAGGCGACCCAACATACGACGAGCTTAGATTGAAGCTCGAATCCACACGAGTGGGTGGAGAATCCGTCCAAGACCTCCTAAGGGCCTATTCAAGCGACGAACTGCTGGGTCAAGGAAGCGTAGGTCACTTGTTCAACGAACTAAACTCCAATGCTGCGGTGCACAACCATGGAGGCCCCGCAGACCACGCCCTTAATGTACAAAAGACAAGATATTTCCAAGAGGAACTGGCTGAGAAAATGGCCTACTTGAACGCAAACAAGACAAGACTAAGCAAGGCCGACGTCGTGAACCTCGCCCAGATACGCACAATCGCAGAAGAATATGGCATTCCAGTATCGGGCGAATTCAGGGATTCCCCCGGCCTAGAAGGATTTAACACCGGCGGCTCAATGGCAGACCTCATAGACGACGTAGTCGCAAAGAATGGAGGCAACTGGGAGGAAAAATACTATCAAGCAAGGGCGGTTTCAGAAGCCCTTTGGACGGCGCTGACGACATAAAAAACCCAAAAACAAAAGACTAAAAAATGGATCTAACAGACGAGCAGGAACTGGAGCTAAAAAAAGTCTACCTGGACGTGGACAAAGTCCGAAAAACGCTTGAAGCAGACGACGCCCTGGAAAAGTTACTCGACGAAGCCTTCACCCACAAGTTCGGCCCAAACGCCGCAGACATAACATTCGAAGTAAACTGGGACATTGTATTCGACGAACACCCAACATGCCCGAGCTGCAAAAAAGGGCTCCTCGAAGACGCGGATGAAAAGACGCTGGGATGCATGTTCTGCGGATTCAAAACAAAAAAAGAACTCTTTGAAAAAGCAAAAAAAAGATATGAGAAAGAAGACGAACTAACCGAAAAAGTCCGGGCCCTAAAAGACAAAGCAGCCGAAATCGGCGTAGGAGAAGAAGGCGTAAAACAGCTGTACAAAAACATAACAGCAGAATTACTCAAAGAAAGACTCAAAAAATGATCTTCCTGACCATAATAATATTGTTATTAGTATTGAAGATACTAAGTTGGATGCCCCCCATACTCTACCCATGGGTGGCAAGCAACCTCGACTGGAACCCCACAGTCTTCTGCTTTCCCAAAGAGGTTGTGATAGGAGACTGCGCCCAGGATTCAGGCATGATAGTCCTACAAAAGGCCTTCTTAGACATACTAGTTCCGTTTTATATTATAGCACTGCTACTAAACGCCATCTACTTCGTCTTCATGTCCGGTTCACCAAGGGGGAGAGCCCGGTCCAAACTCATGTTTCAGAAACTCATAATAAGCATGGTGGCAGTCACCATTGCGCCCATACTCTTTCAGGCACTTCTGGATTTAGGGTCGGTTCTCGCAAACTTCGCATACGACCACTTATTCGACCTCGACACCCTCGTAGTCGAGCAAAGCCAGAGACTTTCGATGCAAAACGGATTATTCTATCTGTTCCCAATCGGATTCCTCACATTTGTTTTATTTTGCACGATGCTCCTCGTAGTCTGGCGCTACTTCGTCCTCTACTTCTATGCGGCGGCATTCCCCTTCATAATCTTTCTCTACTTCTTCGAGTTCACCAAAGGGACCGGAAGAAAATATATGAAGAAAATCGTCATGTGGTCGTTTCTGCCGGTCATCCAGATCTTCCTTTTAGGGTTCACATTATCTTCGTTTTCCGCCATCCAAGGAATAACTTTTGTGGGTCCATATAACCCCCCTATGCAACTTATAGTCGATTCAATGGTCGCCACCTTTGCCATTGTAACTGTAATCGTCATATCTATAACAGGATCGATTTTCCTATTGATCTCCCCGATGCTCCTAACCCAGACACTGAACGCGGTATCTGAGACCGTCACCACCGTGGGCTACCTCAAAGGGGACGGACGCCTGCTTACTCTCGCGGGCGCACTCAGGGGAAGCGAAGTCGGCGTACTCTCAGCTATTGGCCTACGGGCCCTCCAAAACTCAGACCAAGCCCACTCAGACTCCCTCTCCTACGGAAGAAAAGGAATGGTGCATTCCAGTTTCGATGCAGGGCCGGCGTTCAGAGACCATTCATCTGGCCAAGAAGATGGTGGAGGATCGTTTGGGATGCCACCGACAAGGTCCGGAGGAACAGGCTCAAGGACTACGTCATATGGCTACAACAGATCCTCGGGTGTGACAGATGAAGAAACATTTTCAGCTCAAGACACAGAAGGGGGAAGAATCCACGAAACAGACGAAATCGGCGAACATCAAAGAGTTTATCAGAGAGGTAGTTACCGCTCTGAACTGGAAGGGGAGACAATCGTCGGCGGAGAAACAAGACACTTCGGTGGAGCAACGCGGGAGAGAAAGGACGTAAGGGAAGAAGGAGTGACAGAAAAAGTAACAGGCGCACCCAGACAACTCATCTCATCGAAAAAAATGCCCGGCCAAGAACCTCCACCCAAGGCTCCCGATAGGTATGAACGGCCGACAGTGAGCCATCATCCAGGCTCAGAAGAGGAGGAACTTCCAGACGAGCACTACAAGATTCCCGGGGGAGGAGGAGCCATAGGAGAAGACATTGAATATGGGTTAACTCAACCTCAACCCCCAAGGACCGGGGAATCGGTCAGCCCACCAGAAGATCCCGCAGTTAATCGTGCGCGCATAGAAGGGAGGCAAAAGAAAAATATGGATGAAAGGCAGGAGCAGAAGAAAGTGGATGCGTGGAATCAGCAGGCAGAAGCAGACAGAAAAAGCGTGGACGATGCAGAGAAAAATAAACTTCGCCACTTCAGCCGAGTCAAAAAAACAGAGGAGGAATTGGAGGACCATACAAGAAATACAGAAGAGGACCACGCCCGAGAAAGCGACAAAAAAGACGACAAAGAGGAAGAAGAAAAGAAGAAAAAATTCACCGAAGAAGAAAGCGAGAAAAAGTAATCCTTCAGATATACACTTACAGAAAGTTTTCCGAAATACACACTGTTTTTACGCCAGTTTATCCTAATGCATTATGAGCGCCATGGACAATCTGGGACCGGGGACGATTGTAAAGAAGAAAAACGAGAAAAAAAAGGTTAAAGTAGCTCCCCCCCTCGTCCGAGACCCCATAGCAGAAGAGGAAGCAAGACGCGGCATCTCCCGCGACAAAGGAAAGATGACACCCCAAACATTCAAGATGCTGCCATCCGACATCGCACCCCCGCTTTCAGGGAAAAGCCCAGGCGAGCTGTTGGAACGCAAGCAAGTTGTTTCAACTGAGATGGGGAGGGCAATCCATCTTTTTGAGAAAAACCGAAGGCAAGTCACAGGAAGGACAATCGAGACCTTAGACGAGTCTCTCACGGCAGGGTTCCATCTGATAAATGCGAAAATCGACGTCGCAGACTTTCTCAGGCACGCCAACAGGTTGTCAGGCGACGGCCCTGAAGGCGGGGGAGACGACTGGGGGCAGAATTCTAAGATCATGGTGGAGCAGATTGGCGACGTAAAGATAAAAGGAGTTAAAGGGGAGACTGCAAGGGAGTTCTTGGAGGAGGTGAAAGCCCAAGATGAAAAGACATACAATCGAATGCAATATGTGATTGTCGCCCGCGACATAGAAGAACAGCATGAGATAAAACAAAACGAAAAACTTGCGCGATTGATCGAACAAAGAAAAGTTAAGGTTGTCTTACAGGACGAGCACGACTTATCCCAAAGCCCCCATTACATCAGGCACATGGGCTGGGGACGCGACCTATTTGACACAGACAGATGGATAAGGAGGGCAGGAAAATTCAATGAACAATGGGCCACATTAAACATAAAGCAGGACCTTCTCATCCGCAACGGAAAACCCCTGGACATGGAGGGGGTTCTCGAATTCAGAAGGAAATTCGGCAAAGGCCAGCTCCAAACCGGAGATGTTGATCCAGGAGTCTTTGATAAAATCGAGTGGGACGCACACGTTGTGCCGCGAAGCCTTGATGATTACTTCAAGATAAAATTTCAAGACGGCACAGAAACATCCCTGGGACAAGTTGTTTCTAAGCTAACAAAAGACATCAGTTCAGAGTCAGACCTAAAGATTCTTGTAAACATTGGCTTGATCAAAAGGGTTCATGAATCACTTAGAAGGCTTAAGAAAGGTGGAAAACTCCACGTAGTGGGTGAAGGCATCCTAGATGTGAAAGAAGACCTACCCGACGACGTATTTAATCCCGTCGGCACCGACCGCCGTCTACCCCCAAAGGTCCAGATTCCAATCATGACTATGATATTTGATGAACTCTACAAAGATGCTGGATACAAAGTTACTGTTAGAGAGCTTTCGTCAGACGAAGTCGTAAATATAACAAAAAAATATCTGGACGTCGATGAAAGGAAGCAAAAGTACCCACTTTACAGCATCCATATAGAAAAAACACCAGATGCCCTGGAGCCAGCATCAACGGAGAGGACTCCCGCAGAAAAGCTAAGAGAAAGCATCTTCGGGGAGGCAGCAGCTGGTGGGCTTTTCACCGGAGAAACTGGCGAATCAGGAGTAAGTCAACCCTCACAAACAATAAAGCTCCCTCTCGATGAACTTGATGAACGCCCACTTCAAAAATCGGAAAAGAAAAAGCCCACATTGATGAGCGAAGATGAGCAACCATCACTCACTTTGAGGTCAGGAAGTGGAAGAGAGCATCTACCTCGCCCTACCCCCAGACGAAGAAGGACTCACCAATACTCGGGTCCAAGAGGGGGAGACAGCCAGACCGGAGGATCAAGAAAAAGATCCGGACTAGCCAGAAGGCCGACAGAAGATGAGGGCTGGCCGGAAGAGGATTGGTGGGACCTCTTAGACGAAAAAACAAAGCAGGTAGCAGACTGGTGGTACGACAACGCAAACCTCAGATTGACATTTATCATACTCGGAAAATACATTCCCATCAGCGGAAAATTCAAAAAGAAGAGAAAAAAGCACAAACTGGACTACGAGGAACTTCTAGACATGTACCAGGGCTTAGAATTGGTGGACGTCTTCGGACAAGGATGAGTTCATCCCTACTGGGCGGTTAAAATAATTTCACATTTTATTAATCACAGCGACACATAAGTTACCGTCTCCCAGCCCCCAAAAAATATGCCCTACGCAATACCCGCAAACGTCGGATACGAGGAAAAACTGCTTGGCCCCTTCAATCTAAAGCAGTCGATTTACGTCGTCATCGGAGGATCCATCCTATTTTATGTGTTTACAAAAGGGGAAAACATCCCTGCAGTGTGGCGGACAATTATCGTCATTGTAACAACGCTTTCCACCATGGGATTTGCCATGTTCAACCTGGATACATACCTACTAAACATATTCAATTTTATCAGACAAAACAAGAAAAGCTCATGGATATCTCCCGCAGCCCGCCAGCTGATGAACATAAAATCCATCCGAGCCGATGCGGTATGGCTTCAGGACAATAGGATACTGGGATTGATACAGGTAAAGCCCATCAACTTTGCCATCTTAAACGAAGAAGACCAAAAAACCGTCATCTACGGATACCTCGAGTTTCTGAATTCTCTGAGCTTTCCAATCCAGATAGTCATGAGAAGCGTCAACCTCGACCTAGAAGAATACCTTGCCCATACAAAAAGGCGGATTATAAAGCGCGACGACCGCGAAGCCATGTCCTACTACAAACACTTCTCGGAGTATCTAAGGGAATATATCAAGCTGAATCGAATAAACAACAGGCTATTTTACATAGTCGTATCCATCCCAAAAAAAGCAGATGAAAAAGCTACGATAGAGGAATTGGAGGCACGATGCGAAACAATTATGAATACACTCGCAATTTCCGGAATAGTTGCAGAAAGAATGAACACCCACAAACTAATAAACTTTTACTCAAGCTACTTTACAGAAACCCTCGAAATATTCCAGGACTTCCTGTCACCTATCACCATGTATCGCAAACTATGGAAGGAGAAACCAGAAAAAACCGATAAATACAAAGGAAGATACATGAGTCACAGAGAAATAAAAAAACCAGTTCAAAGCTAAAATGGACTTGCTTTCAATGATCGGCCTAGGGGGCGGGAAAAAATCCAAAAAGGAGACCCACAAAGAATACGAAGACATACTCATAGAGTATCTCACATCCCCCTCGACTATCCTCGTACACCAACAAGAAATCCAGATAACGAAATTCCACCAAGTTATCACAGCCATAAACTACCCACGTCTCGTCGATCCTGGCTGGCTAACCCGACTCATCGAAATGAACCTCGACTTCGACCTATCCATGCACATAGTCCCCTACTCGACCTCTTCAACCGTAAAGATGCTTGAAAACGAAATCAAAAAACAAAAGACCGACATCTACGCAGACGAAACCGAGGGAAGAATCATACCCCAATCCCTCATTCAGCAGCACGAAGACACGATGATGCTCTTGAACCTCATTCAGCAAGGCACAGAAAAGATGTTTGACATGTCCTTATACATCGACTCGAAAGCATTCGACAAGGAAGAGCTAACCAGGGTAACCAAGCAGATTCAGGCAACTATGAACTCGATAATGATAATCCCAAAAATACCAAGCTTTCAGATGTATCGAGCCTTAAAAAGCACGCTGCCATTGGCGCAAGACCAATTGGCGGTCACAAGAAACATAACCTCAAGCGCATGCGCAGCATGCTTCCCGTTCGCGATAACCTCACTAGAGCACCATACAACAGGGATTTTGATAGGATTCAATGAATTCAACAGCATACCCATCATAGTAGACCCGTTTGAACTCAACAATCCAAACATACTCGTCCTCGGAACCAGCGGGGGGGGAAAAAGCTATACCATAAAACTACTTTTGATGCGGGAATTCATGGAAGGAGTGCACATAAACATAATCGATCCTCAAAGCGAATACAGCGACCTCGTCACATCGTTTAATGGAAAGATACTCAAGATCGCCCCAGGAAGCGAATCCGTCATCAATCCGTTTGACCTAATGGATCAGACCTACGACGAGAAAAAACTGAGCATGCTCTCGTTCTTTCGGGTTTTATTGGGCGAGCTTACAGAGGAGCAGTGGGCAATACTCGACGAATCCATTGACCACACCTATGAGGAGAGAGGCATAACAAAGGACCCAAAGACTTGGAGCAAGGAGCCGCCTACACTTGAAGACCTCTACAACGAAATACTCCCCCTGACAAGATCAAAAAAAGAAATGATCTACCGCCCATCAATGAACATAGTCAATAAACTCAAAACTTACGTATTCGGCCCGATGCGTTTCTTAAACCAGCAGACAAAGATCGACCTAAACAACCGCATGATCAGCTTCGACATCAAAGACGCACCCGATGTCGGCAAAGGCGTACTCATGTTCCTCATATTGGAATACGTCTACACCGAGATGAAAAAATCAAAAAACAGGAAAATGCTCGCAATAGACGAGGCATGGACTGTCCTATCTGCGGGCGATCAAGCAGAATACGTTTTAAAGATAGTCAAGACCTGCAGAAAGTTCAACCTAGGACTAATACTCATCACCCAAGACGTGGAAGACGTGCTGAATTCTAGGGCTGGCCGTGCGGTATTAACGAATACTGCCACAAAATTCTTACTCAAACAAGATAACACAGTGATCTTAGACATGCAGGAAAAATTCCGTTTAAACGAGCCAGAAGTCCGGTTCCTAAAGACTGCCACAGCCGGGCGAGCCCTGCTTTTGGCGGGAAACAGCAGAATTCCGATCTACATCTCATCAAGCCCAGAAGAACACAGATTAATAACAACCCAACCAGATGAACTACTACAAAAGGAGCACATGGACCGGCCAGATGGGATAGACGTGGTAAAACAATACGACATAAACAAAAGGGTTCAAATAAAGGCTGAGTTGACCGACGACCAGATAAAGGTGTTGGAGGAGAGGGATTTCGAAGAGATAAGGATCAGCACGTTATACGGCGAAAACGAACTGTTTTTAGTCAGAAACGAAACCGATGAAACGGACGAACACTTCATACTGCAGGAACTGGTCTATCAGGAAATAAAAAAATACACCGAACGGGTGCTCATACACCACACAAAGCTTCCAGACATAACTTTTGAGACAAAGGACGGGCGGATGGTAGCGATAGAAATCGAAGCCGACGTAGGATTAAAGAGGGGGGTCCAGAACATGGAAGAAAAGATGAACGTCCTAAGAAAATACGACGACTACCTCTTTCTGGTAACCAATCCCAACTTGATAAAACAGTACAGGGAGAAATTCGGTGAGATGCTTACCAGAAGCCAGATACCAGAAAAAATCTCAAGCTATTTCCATTAGCCAAACTCCCCACACATAACTGAAAAACCGACAGGCATATCTATAATAAACGTGACATCCTATATCTAATCAATATGGATTTTTCCCTTTTTCATAGGAGAATACTAGCTGCGCTCATTGTTTTATCCATGCTGTTTCTTTTTTCCACCACTGTATCAGCCGGAGACAAGTGTAAAGACCCATGCATTCTTACTGCCGGCTGTCAGGGAAGCCACCCCGAAGCCCCCTACAACTGCGACGGCCGATGCGTTCCAAAGGGCTTCGACTACGGAGACTGCGGGGGGATGATCGAACCCTATGGAGGATACTGCGAGGAATGCGATCAAGGATGCCCCCGAGCGGACGGTCCGGGCCAGCCCTGCGAAGGAAGAGACTTCGCACCCTTCATATGCCAGGAGGATTGGGCTATCGACAGATGCCGGCCCCGAGGCTATGACCACGGCTGCTGCGGTGATGCCCAAGGGCACTTCGCAAATGGGAACGGCGTATGCGAGGGATGCGATCTCGGGTGCCCCCACGTGAATGAAACAGTATTCTACTGGATGGGAAACAACTTTAACTGCTCAGAGGAGGCCCCCTATAAGTGTTTCGATGACTCTTACGCCATCCTCCAGGGGATCGGCATGACCGGAGTCTGCCAGCCATTCGGCTACGACAACGGATGCTGCGGAGGAATCACCTGCGTAGAACACGACTCCGACAACGACTGCGTGCCAGACGAAATAGACAACTGCCCTTCCATCAAGAACAACAACCAAAGCGACTTAGACAGCGACTGCAAAGGGGACGTCTGCGACAAAGACATGGACAACGACGGAGTCTCAAACGAAGACGAAGGAGACCAAAACGGCGACGGACAATACGAATTCGCGAAAGACGTAGACAACGACGGAATAATCGAATACGGAGACTACGAAGAAGACGGCACCATCGATGAAGAGAAGGCAAGTTCGACCCACATGGCCACATGTGACACGGACGGAAACGGCATACCAGACGGCATAGACCGCGCATTCGAGGGTGTATACGGTCTGATGCTGGCTCTCATGGGCTTCATAGCCTCGTTTTTCATCGTATATGACGGACTAAAATACGTTTCCGCAGACAGCCCGAAGGAAAGGGCAAGCGCCAAAGCAAGCCTACTTTACATCTTACTTGGACTAGTAATCTTTCTCATTGCCCAACCTCTCGTAGGTTACCTTTTAGCCACTACGAGCACCACCTGTGAGGTGGGTTTGGCGACAACCTGTCAGATAAGCGACAAAACAGAAATCATTTACCCCTTGGAAGACGACAACTTCGTTTTGGGAAGAGAAGTCACATTTGCGGCAGCCACCGAATTCGGAAAAGACCCCGCATCCTATGAATGGCTTGCTTACTGGATCTGCGACGCTGACGTGTCAGACTGCCAGAGCAGCTTAAGTTGGGTTAAAATAGGAAATTCATCGTATTTCACCAATAATACCCTGCAGCCGGCTAAACACTTAGTCAACCTAACAGTAGCCTACCAGCAGGGTGGAATCGGAAGAGACTCCGTAGTATTCGGGGTGTCGCCCCCGTAACTTTAAATGTCATAACCTATAATAACAAGGAAATCCATATCCCATACACTAACACAAATTAAATAGAAAAATGAAGGCTCCCAAATCAAAAACCAGATATTGCCTCTTCTTTTTTCTGCTTATAACCTTACTGTTCAGCCAGTCAGCTGCAGCTCAAGGAACCACGATGGCAGATTTCTGCGAAGCCCTCTACATCATCGCAGGATT
This sequence comes from Candidatus Altarchaeota archaeon, assembly GCA_043820265.1. Lineage (GTDB taxonomy): Archaea > Altiarchaeota > Altiarchaeia > IMC4 > JBDREA01 > JBDREA01. The sequence goes on from JBDREA010000123.1 coordinate 15,656, forward strand.
CCTCGCATCCGTTATGATTGTGATCCAGGGATTAAGGTGGGTCATGTCCGACACACCGCAGGACCGGATGGAAGCCAAAAAGGGGATAATGTACGTATTAATCGGTCTACTAGTCGTATACATGGCCGCGATCCTTGTAAGCGTGCTATACTGTAGGACCATCCAAGGCTATGATGAGAACTGTCCCGACGGCCCAGACTGTTCCATCGACTGCAGCTTGACAGCGATAGGTGGATGCACGGTAAATGTGGTAACAACAGCCAGCGAATATTGTGATAATATTTGTGCCAATGGTGGAACATGTGTGACCACAGCAGCTGCCTGCACTGGTGGTGCTCCTGCTGGAACTGTCAGCCCAGACGCCGAAGCCAACAACCGCTGCGTGGATGATAACGGGGCTGGTTTCGTCTGTTGCTGCGCACCATAAAATCTAATCTAGAATGCTAGAGATAAAGTTTGTCAGAGAGAATCCCGAAAAAGTAAGAGAAAACCTTGCCCGAAGGGGGGACAAGGAAGTACTGAGACAGTTCGATGAATTGTTGGCTGCCGACGAGGAATGGAGAAAGACCCAGGCCGAAGTCAATGAGCTAAGGCAAAGCAGAAACACCCTTTCTGCCGAAATAAACCAAGAAAAAAAGAAGGGAAAAGACGTTTCCACACTCCTTAAGAAAGCCAAGGATTTGCCAGGCCAGATAAAAGAAAAAGAGAAGGCAATATCCGATTTGCGCGAGAAAGCCGACAAACTGCTTCTAAGAATCCCAAACCTGCTCCACGAAACTGTCCCCTCAGGCGTTGGAGAAGAAGACAACACCGAACTTCGTATCTGGGGTGAAAAGAAGAAATTCGGTTTCAAACTGAAAAGCCACCAGGAACTGGCACTTTCCCTTGGCGTCGTCGACTTCGAGCGGGCAGTGAAGATATCTGGCGCAGGATTCTATTTTCTGAAAGGCGATCTTGCTCTGATGGATTTGTCTTTGCAGAGATTGGCAGTCGATATTCTAGTGCAAAAAGGATACACTCTCATCGAACCGCCACTGATGATGCGGCGTTCACCTTATGAGGGAGTGACCGACCTCGCAGACTTTGAAAACGTAATGTATAAAATCCAAGACGACGACCAATACCTAATCGCCACAAGCGAACACCCAATGGCTGCGATGCACGGAAAAGAAATATTTGAAACAAACGAGTTACCCCTCAAATACTGCGGGATATCCCCTTGCTTTAGAAGGGAGATAGGAAAGCACGGAGTAGACGAACGCGGCCTCTTTCGCGTTCACCAATTCGATAAAATCGAACAATTCATTTTCTCAAAACCCGACGACTCCTGGAAATTCCACGAAGAACTTTTAGCAAACGCCGAAGACCTCATAAAAAAGCTTGAAGTCCCCTACAAGGTAGTAAATGTCTGCACCGGAGACATTGGAACGGTCGCGGCAAAAAAATACGACATCGAAGGATGGAGCCCCAGAGAAGAGAAATACATAGAACTCATGAGCTGCTCGAACTGCACCAGCTACCAGGCCACCCGTTTGTCCATTAAGGTGAGGGCGGGGCAAGAAAAGGAATACGTCCACACACTCAACAGCACGATGGTCGCCACCTCAAGGATGCTCAGGCTGATAATTGAAAACTACCAGACAAAGGAGGGTCAAGTAGAAATTCCCAAAGCATTGCAACCCTACATGGGGGGGCAAAAAAAGATAGTATAATAGAAGACAAAAATACTCTTTCACTCGCTGATGCAGTCTGCACAAAGAAGCCTACCCCTTCCGCTCGAAAGGTTCTCTGAGTAGTTGCCGCATTCCTCGCATTCGCCGGTGATCCTGCCTTCCCCGACGTTTGAGATGTCAGATATGTTCCATTTGCTTTTTTCCTCGATCAATAGATGCAAGGCGGGTTCAACTTTTGTGATGTCAAAGTCAGAGATTATCCCGACAATGTTATCCGAATCCATAACCACCAACCGACGGATGTTTTCGTTTCTCATAATCCTTGCGGCCTCGTCGATGTCCTCATCAGGCCCTATCGTGATAAGGGGGCTCGCCATCGAAGCAGAAACGGGCGTTTTTTTCGGGTCCTCCCTTTCTGCTACGATCTTACAGATAATGTCTCTTTCGGTGACGATTCCTACACCTTTTGTTCCATCCATAACTAAGACGGAATCGATGTCATGCTCCTTCATGAGCTCTGCTGCCACCTGTACGCTGTCTTTTGGGCTGATGCAAATAACGCCCTTAGTCATCACATCCCCAACTCTAATCTCCATTTGTAAACCCTCTTTTTAAAACTGAAGGTTATTACTCTTGGCGACATAAAAATAGGACGCTTTCCTAAAAGAAAAAAAATCAAAATGAATTCTCTCGCAACATTTGACATAAAACAAAAAGACCTAGCGGGTCGGATTGGAAACCTTGAGCTTAACGGAAAAAAGCTGGAGACCCCAATCCTTCTACCAGTATATCATCCCGGAAAACCAACAATCCCTCTTTCTGAACTACAAAGCGAATTCAAGCTTAAGGCATTGATGACCAACGCCTACATGCTGTTAAAAGACGAGAAGGTATCTGAGAAGGTAAAAAAGAAAGGACTACACAAATTCCTCAACTTTCCCGGATTAATAGCAACCGATTCAGGAAGCTTCCAGCTCATGACCTATGGAGCAGTCCAAACAAATAACCGAGAGATCATAGATTTCGAGGAAAAGATAGGCTCAGACATCGGAAGCTTTCTAGACATACCATCCCTGCCGGACGCATTCAAGCCTAGAGCGGCAGAACAGATGGCTGAAACACTTAAACGCGCCAAAGAAGCGGTTTCAGCGAAATTTTTAGTTAACGCAGGCGTCCAAGGGGCAAAGTACCTCGACCTAAGAAAAAAATGCGCTCAAGAGCTTTCAGGTGATTTCCAGCTTCTCGCAGTCGGAGGCATCGTCAAATTAATGGAGGATTACAGATTCGCTGAATTAGTCGACGTGATTGCCACAGTAAAAAAGAACATCCCCACAGACAGGATAGTGCACGCATTTGGTCTAGGCCACCCGATGGTCTTCTCATTAGCTGCGGCTCTCGGATGCGACATCTTTGATTCGGCCGCCTACGCTCTTTTCGCACAACAAGACAGATACATGACTTCCACGGGGACAAAGCATCTTGAAGAGCTGGATTATCTACCTTGTTCATGCCCTGTTTGCTCCAAGCATGGTCTAGAACTGAAATCGATAGGGAAAGATGAAAGGATAAAAGAACTCGCCCGCCACAACCTCTATGTCTCCTTTGAAGAGATTCGTAGAGTCAAGCAGGCGACCCGGGAGGGGAACCTCTGGGAGCTCGTCGCCCTTCGAGCCCGAAGCCACCCCGCTCTAATGGGTGCATTAAAGGCTCTCGAAAAACACACTCCATGGATGGCCGAACTAGACCCAATCTCAAAAGGGAGCCCGCTTTATCACACAGGCGAAGAAACCAGCTACCGCCCCGAAGTATTAAATGCGAAAAAACGCCTTGAGAGGGTGGGCTCAGAAAACATCCAGCAACTACCGTTCTTTGGCGGAGTTCCCTTAGAGGTCTCCGACCTTTATCCATTCGGTTCGGCGTTTCTCCCACAAGAAGATGAGCAGTTCCCCCAGGAAGCAAGGATCACAGACCTGCAAAAGATTCGCGCCATAGCGGACTACCAATTTGGAAAAGGAGCCGGAGAATTGATCCCCGACAAGGTCAGGATCAAAAAAAGCAGGAAGACAAAGAGGATCCGCTGGATATATCTGGACAAAGAGATGATAGCATCTGTTCGGGCAAGCGATCACATCATCCTTCCAAAACAACGGCTGGCTGAAAAACTCCTAGAAGAATTCAAGACTCCAAAACTCCGAGTCATCCTTCAAGACGATAAAGAAGCAATCGACTACGTAAAGGAGGGACTCTCAGTTTTTTGCAAATTCGTAAAAGACGTCGACCCAGAACTCCGATGCCAAGACGAATGCCTGATCGTAGACGAAAAAGACAACCTCCTAAAGATAGGGACGCTAGCCCTCAGCCCAAAAGAAATCAAAGACTTCAACCGGGGGATGGCAGTGAGGGTTCGATAATAGATCTATTCAACCTCTCCAATCTCCTCCAATTTAATTTTCCTTTTCTCACAAACCTTTTTAATTTTTTCAAATTCCTCTTTCTCAACACACAATATGAAGTTATCGAGGTTTCTTGTTAGGGAGAACGGGATTTTTTCTTTTAGGAGGATCTTCTTTTTGCTTTTTGTTTCCATCTCGTAGACGACCGAAACCAATCCACCTTTCGTCACATCCTTTGCGGCGTTGATCTTTATCCCATTCTTTAAGATCTCAAACCAACAGGAAAACAGTTTCTTCGCCTTTTCTATCCTATCGTCCTCTTCACCCCAAATAGGTTCGCCAAGCACACATACTAAATCTCCTTTTTTTGCACCATCATCCCGAATCGGTTCATTAACTATCAACTCTCCAATCACTGTCACCGTTACCTGCGGCTCAACATCCTCGAATTTCGTGTTCCCCCCGAGGATCGGAATCTCCAAAGACAAAGCCTGCCTCTTCAAAGACTCAGCCATCTCCTCAACCTCCTCCCTTTCCCCCATCAACGTATCAAGGGCAAACAACGGTTTTCCTCCCTTAACGACAACATCAGTTGAAGCGTGAATCAAAGCGGAGCGAAACGCGATGCGAGCACAATAGGGGCCGTCAACTGATGCGACGAGCTTCTTTTTTCCGAACTCAACACAGCAGGCGTCATCCCAATCGGCGATTCCGAGAAGAGGATCCAAATCACCTACTTTATCCATGTCGGAAAACAAATCTCTAAGCCAATCAATCGATGTCACATATCGTTCGATCAGATCGGTTTTCTCAGCCATATCATCCCCAACTCTAATGACGAATTATTCCTCCATCAACCAAAAGCGTTTGGCCGGTGATGTGGTCTGAAGATACAAAAAAACCAACCGCTTTGGCAATGTCATCGGCTGTCGCGAACTCTTTAAGGGCTGCTTTATCCCTGAGTTTGTCCAATTTTTCCTTTGAAAGATCTTTTAGGAGGTCGGTTTCCGGGACCGGACCCGGAGCCACGCAGTTAACTTTTATCCCTTTCACTCCGAGTTCGACTGCTAAAGTCTTCGTCAAAGAAATAACTCCTGCCTTAGACGCCCCATAATGACTTCCCGCATGGGATGCGTCAAGTCCAGCCATCGAGGAAATATTTACGATGTATCCCTTAACCCCATTATCGATCATCATCTTGGCCGCAGCTTTAGCACAAAGAAAGGAACCCGTCAAATTGACGTCAACCACCTTCCTCCACTCCTCCTCTGGCAATTCGTGAGTGGGTGTTCCAGGTTTGAAGGGATAGACCCCTGCATTATTTACTAATATGTTGATGGAGCCGAATCTTTTTTTGACCTCATCAAACATTGACTCGACCTCTGCCGAATCGGAAACATCTGCTTGGATTGCTAACGCATCAAATCCTCTCTTCATAATTTCAGCAACTACTTCCTCTGCATTACCTCTACTTTTTTCGCAGGAATGATTCACTACAATATTAAATCCAAGTTCTGCAAGATGTAAAGCTATCGCCTTCCCTAGACCCCTCCCACCCCCCGTAACTAGGGCAGTTTGATTTTGATTTGCCATATCATACCATTTGTGTAACCTTTTTATTAGTTGGTACACAAAAGCTTAGAGCACATTCAAACTAAAATTCATTTTCGGGGTGAACGATATGGCTCAAGACATCAAAGACGAGAAAGGAAAGGTTGTTGGAACACTACTCACAGAAGAAGACGTCTCAATGGACGTATTAGAGGGAAAAACGCTTGCCGTAATCGGATACGCAAGCCAGGGACGGGCCCAGAGCCTGAATTACCGCGACTCAGGTGTAAACGTAATCGTCGGCCAACGCGAAGACCAGTTCCACGAGCAGGCCAAGGAAGACGGCTGGATCCCCGGAGAAACGCTCTTTTCCATAGACGAAGCCGCCAAAAAAGCCGACATCATCCAGCTCCTCATCGCAGACCTCGCCCAGCCAATAGTCTATGAAAAGTTCATCGAACCGAACCTGACGAAAGGAAAGACATTAGCTTTCAGCCACGGCTTCAATATCACATTCGGATGGATAAAACCCCCCAAAGACATCAACGTCGTCATGCTCGCGCCCAAGGGCCCCGGCTTCATGGTCCGCCGCATGTACGAGGACGGCTCCGGCATGAACGCCCTATACGCCGTCGAACAGGACGCAACCGGAGACGCAGAAGACATCATCCTCGCCATGTGCAAAGCCCAAGGTGCGACCCGCGCAGGCGTCCTCAAAACCAGCTTCCAGGAAGAATGTAAAAGCGACCTCTTCGGAGAACAAGTAGACCTCTGCGGCGGCGTAACCTGGATGGTCAAACACGCCTACGAAACGCTCATCGAGCGCGGCTACAACCCCATACTCGCCTACTGGGAAGTCCACCACGAACTCTGGGGCCTCCTCGCACCCCTCGCCTACAAGAAAGGCAACGTCGGCATGCTTCGGCGCGTATCAGTGACAGCCCGCGACGGAGCGATACAATCCGGACCCCGAGTAATGGATGATGGAGTCAAAAAACGGATGGGCGAAGTATTAGATGACATCGAAAGCGGAGCCTACGCCGAAGGCCTGAAAAAGCGCTATGAAGAGAAAGGCTTTGGACTAGTAAACGAACCGCTCGCAGAAATGGACAAAACAACCCTCGAAGTCGTCGGCAAACAGGTAAGGAAAGTCATCTGGCCCAACGACCCAGATGTGGAATAAGAAAATTCGACGTCACTTTTTCTTTTTCTCCTCTAATTTACTTGTGATGGAAGAATCGGATTTCAACGAAAAAATTCTTGTCGAAATAGACAGCCATACCGGATATAACAAATGGATATATGCAAACATCAGCGAATATATCGGAGAAAGGATCTTTGAAGTCGGCTGCGGAATCGGAAATATAACTCAATTTCTCAAAGAAAAGGAATATATTCTCTGCCTTGACCGAAGCCAAGGGATGATAAAAAGAACAAAAAAAAATTTTTCAGAAAACAAAAACATCTCGTTTCTCAAAAAAGACTTACTAGACGTCGATGCCGCCTTTCTCTCACAAGAAAAATTTGACACAGTACTTTGCATAAACGTGCTGGAACACATTCTGGATGACGAACGGGCCCTCAAAAAAATGCACGAAATAGTGGCTCCAGGCGGGAACCTGGTCCTGCTCGTCCCCGCAATAAAATCCTTATACGGAGAAAGCGACAAAAGCCTCAGCCACCATAGAAGATACACAAAAAAAGAGCTACTACACAAAGTCAAATCGCAAGGATTTGTCCCCCAAAAAATCTTCTACATGAACCTCCTAGGGGTTTTCGGATGGTTAATAAACGGGAGAATATTAAAACGGAAATCCCCCTCACGCACCTCATTAAAAATATTTGCAAAAATTGAACCCATACTTGTCAGACTTGAGAAGGCAATTTCTATCCCGTTTGGACTTTCATTGATATGTGTGGGAGAAAAACCGAAAAATAATATCCTATAGGCTTTGTAGAAACCCTTGTATGAGGGTTTCTATTTTTGTTGTTTTGTGTAGGTTATAGTTTATGAGTTTGAGTAGTAGTTCGTTTTTCTTGGTGCGGTGGGTTCGGCTGTAGATTGTGCTGCCGTATTTGCGTTTCACA
>JBDREA010000124.1:0-5895 GCA_043820265.1 Candidatus Altarchaeota archaeon
ATCCCATCGGATTATTTACTTCTACATCAAGGTACCATTGGACTGTGAGGTTACCGTCAGAATAAGGTTCAAATAGATTGGGAATATTGATGCTGTCGTTGTCATGTGTCGTGTTGAGAAAAAGCGTGTTGTATGCCCCTGTTTCAAGGTATGCGTCAAAACTTCCGGTGTCGTGTTCAAGCACACTGTCTATGAAACTCGCATTCTCAGATCCGGCTATTCGCACACTTTTCTGGCAGGAACTGATGTTATAGTTTCTGACAGTTGGATTATCTGAACCACCTAAAATATGAAATCCATTACCTCCCATATTGTCAATTGAACCGCCCAAGAAGGTGTTGTTGACGCTAGAGTCTAAATAAAATCCACTTGAGGTACTAGGCCCACCATAAATATAGGTGGAGGAGAATACGTTGTTATCGCTTGATTCAAGATGAAATCCGTTAGTGTTCTGCGAGGCGTTGTTGTCGGTAAATCTATTGTTGTCTGCGTATTCCAGATTGAAACCGATTTGGTTGTCTGTGGCGTTGTTTGCCGTGAGCGTATTGCCTTCAACGGGATCGCTGACGCTTCCTTCGAGGTAAAAGCCGTAGTCGCTGTTATTGTAGGCGTTGTTTGTAGTGAGGTTGTTATAACTGCTTTGGTATAGATAGAATCCATGATCGCTATTGTTGAAAGCAGTGTTTCCTGTTAGGTTATTATTATCTGCGTATTCCAGGAAGAATCCGTATTCGTTTCCGCTGGCGTTGTTTCCCGTGGCAATGCAGTTTTCAACTGGATTGTCATTCTCACCCTCAAAGAAGAAGCCATATTGAGTGTTATTATATGCTGTGTTATAGGTAAGATTGATAGCGTCAGATCTCTCATCGATGTAGAAGCCGTCTAAGCTGTTGTTTGAAGCAGTGTTGTTGGTTAAAGTGGTATAAGGAGAATTAAATAGGAAAAATCCAAATCTGCTGGTACTAGCATTGTTGCTTGTAAGTGTATTGTAATCAGCTTGTTCAAGAGAATATCCATAACCGGAATTATTGTAGGCTATGTTGTTAGTTATAGTATTATAATCTGACCCAGCCCCTAACTTAAAACCTATATAATTATATGATGCATAATTGTAAGCATAAACGTTGTTATCCGCACCACCTGTACCGAAACCGGCAGCAGTATTGTTCAATGCCGTATTATTTTTTAAGATGTTATAATCCCCAGCAGTAATTGAAAAACCTATATTGTTATTTTCTGCAGTATTGCCTGTGATGTTATTGTTGTTACTGTTGCTAAGAAATACCCCATAAACTTCGTTGTCTGAGAAAGTGCTGTTTATGATCACTGAATTATTTGATTGGTAGAGATATAGTCCGTTGTAGTTGTTTGTGAACGAAGCGTTGTCGATTACGGCTCGGCTACCCAAACCGATTAATAATCCATGAGATTGGGGGTCTCCACTATTGAATCCTATATGACTGATATTGGAATCTCTTATTTCGAGAAAACTTGGATTTTCGGTATACAAAAATCCTACCGTGAATATGTATCTTCCATTTTCAATTCTTCCCGTACTATTTATTTTTGATCCATTAAGTACATGGAATTCTGAATATCTCTGAAGGACTATTCCACTATTGACATCATTTTCTTCGGCATTGATAGATAGAGAAAAATTCTGGAATATTAGGGTTGCAGCATTATCTAATATTAATAAACCCTCAAGCTCTGCCGAACCGTTGGCGCAGATTATAGTTTCCGCTCGTATTATGATATTATCATCCAAAAATTCTATATAACCTGAATCATCACAGTACTGTTCGAAAGCTTCTTGTTGGGCGGCGACTGGAAACGCTAAAAGGAGAATAACGGTGATGTACGCTATCAGCACGCATTCAAAGTAGCTACCCCGTGAAAAACAACCCCAAACCTTCACGTAAAATGATTTAAAGAAGAGACAATAAAAACGCTAAGATTCCCCCGCAAACCGTTAATCGAAGTTTCTTTGAAAAAGCCTTTGGGTTGTTTCTTAGAAACACCACATTTAATAAATATATAACGTCTATATAACTTATTATGGACTACACTACAATCCAGATAGAAAAACGCACCCGGGAGCGTCTAAGCCATATTAGAAGCGGGAGGGAAACCTACGACGACATCATCAATAAACTCCTCATGCTCGTGCCCGAAGGAGACGAGGAAGGAGCCTACACAGATGACTTCCGAATAAGCCTCCTGAACGCAAGGCTTGACTTCTTGAAGGGAAATTTTTTCGCCCACGACGAAGTGAAAAAGCAGTTGGGGCTTTGAGGTGGCCTGGAAGATAACCTGGTCTATGGATGCCATCCGCACCCTCTCTAAAATGGAAAAACCAGTGGCTAAAAGGGTTTTGGCCAAAATAGAACAGGCAGCCACCGATCCCCACCACCACACAACAAGGCTAGCAGGTTCGGCTGACTTCAAGCTTCGCGCAGGAGACATCCGGATACTGATGCTTCTCAACTCCTCCAAAAAAACAATGTACATCCAGGCAATCGGAAATCGGCGAAATATCTACAAAAAAAGATAAAAGAGAAGTCACTGTAACCGTCTTGATTTTCGGTAAAATTTTTTTCAATAGAGATATAATGTTGTTTATCTCATCTTGGAAATTTTCTTTTGTTTGTCGATATGATACTTCTTCTTGAAGCGGTTCATCTTTCGTCTGACGATTTCGGCCCGCTCATTGTATCCTTCTTCCGACAGAGTCCTGACCGTCGCCTCATAGACCATCATGGTCGTATTAGGCCTGCCGGCGGCCGCGTAGTTTTTTGCAGCCATCTCTCCTGCCTGCTGGCCCTGGCTCGGGTCGTTTGTGCGTTTAAAACGCTTTGCTGCGCGTACAAAAAGCCGAGCTGCTTTTTCATAGTTCTTTTCTGATTCGACGACTTTGGCTGCTGCAAAGAATTTTTCCGCTTCGGCCTGGAAGTCACGGTTTCGGTGGGCAACTCTGGCCCCATCCAATAGATCCTTGACTTTTTGGCTGTTTTCCATTCTCTCAAATTATAGTGAATCGCCGCAAAAGTGGGTCTAAAAGGCGATTCGATACACAAAGAATTGGCTTTGCCAATTCTTGTGCGCAGTCACCATTGGTGACTAGCGTATCGAATAGCCCCAGATAATAGCTTACTTTTGGCGCTATTCGTTATAGGTATTACATCATTCCCCTATAAATTGTAACACTAATCTTCTGTCTCTCGGGCGGGTGTCGCAGTCGATGAATACAATCTGTTGCCAGGTGCCGAGGGTGAGTTTTCCGTCGATAAATGGGACCGTGAGGCTTGGTCCTAGGATAGTCGCCCGGACGTGGCCGCTGCCGTTGTCGTCGCCCCAGGTCTTGTGGTGCTCGTAGTGTGCGTGCCTTGGGGCAAACACCTCCAGTGCCCGGGGAATGTCTTTGAGGAGCCCAGGCTCATATTCTACGGTAGATACTACGCCGGTTGAACCGGGACAGAAGACTGTGACCGTCCCGTTTGAAAGCTTGGACTCAGACAAAGCGCCTGCAACCTCACCTGTGATATTTGTCATCTCGGTTTCCCCTTTGCTCTTTAACCTGACCTCTTTACTAACCACTGCCATTTTACTTTAGTAACCTCGCTTTTTGATTGTTCGTCTTGCACTCTATCACGTCGCCCGGGAACTGGGCCCACCTATCTTTCAATTCCTTGTTTTTTTCAGGGCAAAGAGCGATCGTTGCAGGACCCTTCCCCGTCAAACCGGCGGCCACTGCTCCTGCGTCAAGGGCTTTAAAGACCGGCTCAATTGGATAACCAAATAATTGGGCATGTAAGAGTCCGTTCAAAGTCAGCGCAGAATAGATTTCCCCGGTCTTGGCCTGTTTCCAGAGAAATTCTATCTCGTCTTTGAAAGCCTTCGTTTTTCCAACATCAATCTCTCCGCTATAGGATTTTTCCGAGGGGACTAGAATATAGGCGTAGAGGTCCTCAATCCCCCCTTGCGCCTCGATGTTTCTTTTTTGATTGTCGGTCACAGTGTATCCACCAAAAAAAGAAGCAGTTGCGTCGTCGAATGCACCGGTCACTGTGACTTTCGCCTTGAAAGCTGCATCTATCCCAAGATTGACCATCTCGAGATCGGATATCTCCCTGGTGACGCCTTCTTTTCTTAAGGCTTCGACCAAGCCAAACACCACTGCATTGGCTGCCGTGCTCGAACTCTTAAGGCCTTTAGCTATGGGAATATTTGATTCGGTGACGATGGTTGCGCCAAGACCTACATCAAAAAAACGAAAAACCTCTTGGGCGCAAAACTCGATTAGTTGCGTCGACTCAGATTTCGTACCTTTAATCTCGGCCTGGATTTCCCCTGAATCGTCCAATTTGACCGATGCAGCAGTCCAAAGATCCAATCCGAAGGCCGCTCCTTTTCCGGTCGCGAACGCTGCGATGATCGTCCCTGCGCCATTCGACAAAGCCTTTGAGCTCATTTTAGGCTTTTGCCTTCCAGGTCGATTTCGCCGGCTTCGATTCGGTCGCATGATATCGGGTGGCCGTCTTTGCCCACGACGATTGGCACAACGATTATATTGAGTTTTTCCAATCCCTTCTTGAAACGTATGGCGTTGATCTCCTGGGCTCTGAGAAGCGTTTCTTCGCTTACGACCAATGCATCCATCCTGACATCCGTTGTCGCATCCCCGTAGATGTCGTTTATCTCGACTATTCGGTAAGGTCTTTTAAATCCCGAGATATATTTTTCAATATCTTTCTTGCGGGTTTCAAATGGCCTCGTATTAAATGTCCTGAACCTGTTGGCGAATTCATCCGAGCTCAGTCCCACTACGACTTCCTCGGCAATTTCAAAGGCTGTCTCGATCAGTTCCCTGTGTCCTGCGTGGACGACATTGAAGGTCCCCCCCACCACGACTCTCTTAAACATTCTCTATGGATAATTCCCCTCAATGTAACCTGCAGAGGAGATCTCCTTTCCTTCGTTTTCCCGTTCATATTTGAAATTGATGTTTAGGCTAAAAAGACCACCAGGTTTGTAATCCGTGCAACCCCTAAATGAGATGAAAATGGAATCTCCTGGTTGGATTTTTTCGTCCTGGAATCCATTGGGGGTGCACAGTTGACTTGACATCCGTTCGTTGGCGTACATGAGAAGAGGCCTGATCGTGACATCTTCCTGGTTCTCGAATTGCACGTCCAGTCCGCTGTCACTTATCCTTGCTAGGTCAGTTATAGGAACTACGCCACTGAATCCCCTTGAAGTGATAGCAGGACCCACCGGGGTCGAAGTTGTTATCTCAAGGGTTGAAGTAGTCTCTTCAATCGTTGATGTGGCTACAGTAGTCGATGTCACTTCAACGCTAGAGGTTGTGAGGGGAACTGTAGTCGAATCTCCCTGAGAAGTTGTCGTCGTGATCTCATCCTTATCGCATATTCCGTTTGCACCTCGGTCTAGGCAGCATGTGCCTTCAAAAAGGATGTAGGGGGGATTACAGACTATTCCTTCCTCGGGTATTGTCGTGGTGCCTGATTCATCCCCGTCGCTTCCCGATAAAAGGAAGTATCCTCCAACCCCTAACAAAGTTAGCAGGAAAAAGCCCCCAACGATGACGATCAGGACGATGAGTATTATCCATTTCTTATTTGATCCCTTCTTTTTTTCGGGTTTCGAAGGTGAGGCAGGTTTTCCGCCTATACCCTTCAATCTGGACCCGCAGCTCTGGCAGATCTTCCATGTTTCTCCAACTTCCTTTCCGCAACCTGGACAGAATTTCATATTTAATTACATTTTTCTTTTCTTTTTAAAATTTAAGAACGCAATCCCTAAAAGAACATATAAATTATAGCTAAAGAACATACAAGCATATGTCTAACCAAAAAAGACAGAGGTAAAGGGATG
>JBDREA010000125.1:0-10335 GCA_043820265.1 Candidatus Altarchaeota archaeon
TGCATTAGGAGCCCTCACAGGAAACCCCGTACTTGTGAGACTCAAAAACGGAACGGAAATAAGTGGAATACTGAAAGCATTCGACATACACATAAACCTCGTACTCGAAAACGCAGAATTCGAAGACGGCGACATAGCAAGGAAATTCAAGACGATATTTCTAAGAGGCGACATGATACTATTTGTGTCATAAAATCCTAAACAGTGATTGAAAGATGAGCAAAGGAACACCTAGCGCCGGAAAACACGGAAAAAGACACACCCACCTAAGATGCCCCCGATGCGGGAAAAGCTCGATGCACGTCCGAAAAAAAGAATGTGCAAGCTGCGGATTCGGGCGAACCAGCAAGATCAAGAAAAAATAAGAAAGGAAACCTAACTTTTTTTCGCTTTCTAATTAGACCTTCTTAGATACCTAACTATTGTACCGGCCACTAATACAACCACAACACCAATGATAATTGAGTAAAGATAAAGAAACGGATTATCCATATCTGTGTTCGGGCCTCTATAGTAAATTACTCCATCGACAGTAGCCATTTGCGCGCTAACCCACCCCGGAAACCAAACAACCTTCCCGAAAACGGAATAATCACCCAGGGGCTTCAAATCTGTCGGCATAGAGATATCGGCAGTTGATCGGTCTAGTTCCTCAACGACATAATGATTCCCTAGATAGAACACCGAAGCCAAACCCCAGACAATACCCAAAAAAATAAGTAAGAAAATCCACCTCATCGTCGATAAATTAACACCTCAGTACACTAATTAGACAAATACCCATTTTAAATCATTTCATCAATAATATTAATCCCAAACCAGGGCCCGTAGTCTAGGCACCCTTTTCTTTTTAGACGCGGGGAAATCAAAGACCCAAATGAACCGAAGGTTCATTGGGCACAAAATCGCTTTTGCGATTTTTAGTGTTTCCCGCGCCCCAGAAGGCGAAGCCTTCTGTGGGAAAAAGAAAAGCGTGCACGGAAAAGAAAAATATGGAACCCTAAGAACAGCGAAGCTGTTCTTGGGTCCAAATTCGCATAGTGAATTTAGGATCCGTCTACGCCGGATTCTGGATAAAAGTGCACCTGAGATTGATTCGATCTCGGGGAAGGAAAAAAGTCAGGCTCAGTGTCATCGAGCGATATGATTTTAATGAATCATAAAGCGAAGATGGCACCTTTCTCATCGGGAAATTCCGATGGGCCCGTAGTCTAGTTGGCTATGACGTCGCCTTGACGAGAGCCCCTTTCTTTTTAGAAAAAAGAAAGGTGCTTCACCCCCAAAGAAAAACCTAGGGGAATTTCGTTTATGCGAAATTCAATTGAAGCGAAAAATATGGATCTCAAAATGGCGAAGATCGCCGGTTCAAATCCGGCCGGGCCCAACCTTTTCTTTTTTTTGAAAAAGAAAAGGTTGATCAAAAGAAAAACACTTTAGGGGAATTCATCTTTGATGAATTCTTGGCGAAGTATGAAAGATCGCCGGTTCAAACGTTTGTTTGAAGTTCAATTTTTTATAGATTGGCAAATTTTCTTTCAAAGTCTTGATAGTCTTTGTCGCGGGAGAATATGCCGAGAACAAGTATGTTGTATGCTTGGGGGTTGTGGACTGCGTAGATAAGTCTCTGGTATTTTCCTTTGATGGATAGCTTTACTTTGTGGACTCGTTTGTATCCTTTGTGCGTTGGGTAGCGGAAGGGATTGTTTTTTATGAGTTTCAGTTTTTCCTTGATTCTTTGTTGTGTTTTTTCATCGAAGCTAATCCACTGCTTTTCGAAGAACTGTGTGTAATTAATTTCAAAGTTTGAGACCATGTTTCTCCATGTCTTTCGCTGAGAGGAGTCTTCCTCTTTTTTCTTCGTTTTGAGCCCAAGCTATGAGCTGCCTGTCTTTTTCTGTAACATCCCCTATCCAGCTCTTATAGGTTAAAATCTCTCTGCGCAGACCATCCCGCACAACTTCGCTGAAATTGCTGAAGTAACCCTTCCTAACCAGTTCATGGCTCTCCTTTAAGAGTTTGTTTGGTAAAATCACGTTGACTCTCACAGATTCCATTATGATCACCTCTATGTGTTATATACATACAACATACATATAAAAAATATAATGAATCCCAATGATTGGCGGTTCAAACGCTAAAAATCCCTTTATAATTGATTCTTTTCTAAGCTGTTATCATGAGGTTGGGGTTGGTTGGGGCAATTGTATTGACATTGCTTCTAAGTGGATGTTTAGGGGAAGAGAAAGTACAAGAAACGCTAGAGAAACCAATAACTACATCTGTGGACATCCCTACCACTACCTCTACCATATTAGAGACTACATCTGTACTGAGTTCATCAACAACAACTAGTAGTATTGAGATACTCACAACCACCTCCATTCCCACAACATCAACCATTGACCCATATCTGATTACTATGCAGGAACTCGCAAGAGAGGCGGGCTTAGTCGACCTGATAGTACTCATAAACAGCGATGAGATGGATAGGCTCTATGGTCAAGGATTTTCAGAAAGATTCGAGGAGACCATTAGTAGCGGGAGTGAGATAGTCCAAGCACTAGGGGGGTATAGAAACGATAAGCAGAAATATCCTAAACAATTAAATGAACTGGTTCCTGAATATTTGGATAATGTTCCTAAGACTCGAATTCAACACAGAGAATTGCAATTCAGCCCTTATTGGAACAACGATGATGACACACTTGCGTATTTCCAAGAATACCAAAAGTTCTGGTATTATATTTCTGGCGACTTGAATTCCTATGAACTAAAGTTCTCAGGTCCAAACGAATACTGTTATCTAACCACTGAAAGCCTTGAAAAGCCCAATAAAGCGGAAACATATCCTTTCCTTTGTGAAACACAGAGTGTTCTATTTAGAATCGGTCCTATTGAACTGACAGAAAAAGTTGAGACTAAGAGTTATGTATTCTTTGCCCCGAAATGGAGAGATTCAACTGACTTGTATAAATCGATGGATGTGCACTTTGAATCTTATCTTGTGGGTAGTGGAAAAGGAGTATTTCCATTCAGATACAACAATATGCCGGTCATCCCAACTCTTTGGCTAATGAAAGATGAACAAGAAAGCTTGGAGTCTCTAAAAACGGATTGGGTTTCTGGTTATACTGAAAATCCAGACCGTGTATTCCCTAGAGACTTCAAGATTGAACCGAAAAAGATAGAACTCAAGTCTGGTGAGGATGCATACTTCATTCATTTGAGATTCTTCCGAACATCGAAAGACCTCAACCAGAGCCGATTCGACCTGATAACCTTCGATAAGGATACGAATGAAGGCTATGAGATGACCATCAGTATACAATACGAAGGAGAATTCGAGAAAGCGGAAAAAGACCTTAAGCTAAAGGAATTCGCAGAACAGGTTTTCGAATCATTCGAATTCACGTAGGGGGCTGAGAAATAGAAGAAAAATGGATATTTTCATCTCTTCAGTTGTAAATGAATTTCGGGAAGAACGTCAAGAATTAAAGAAATTCTTATTTTTAAAAGATCACCGTTTCAAACGATAAGAATCCGAAGACCCTAATATAATCCAAATATCTTATAGATTCTAAATAGGATCGTTTCAAAAACTCTTCCTATCCAAAGCCCTGTTGGTTCAGTTTCCGGGTGTAGTGGTTTGACTTTGATCGAGTAAATTCCGATTTTGTTTGCTCCTGCGATGTCTGTCAATAATCTATCCCCTATCATCGCGGTTTCAGCCGGTTTGGTTTTTAGGAGCTTGAGTGCAGCATGAAACGCCTCTCTTTTCGGTTTTTTGATTAAGGTTTCGGCGATGGGCAGATTGAAGTATTTCTTCAGTTCTTCCACTCTGGTTTCTGAGGAGGTGTTGCTGAGGATGCAGCAATTGAAGACAACGTTTAGTTCCTCAACCTTTTCCTTTAAGGACGAATCGACGCCTTTCCCATGGTATTCGCACAAAGTGTTGTCGACGTCGAAGATCAACGACCGAATCTTCTTATCTCTAAGCTTTTCAGCATCAATTTCTGAGATACTATCTACCCGCAAATCCGGACGAAGCATCCTGGGATTCGCATAATCCATAAAGAACAGAGGATTTAGATAAGACCAAAAGATCCGAGCTGACATAAAGACAAAATGGCGATAAAACAATAAAAGAGGCTATCGATTATGTGAGCTCCCGCACGAGGTAGTCGCAGGCTGTCAGAATGATGACGCCAGCCGCGAAGCTTATGAAGTAGCTTAGATGGGGGTTGCCGGGAAACAGGAGGAGATCTAGCAGTCCCCATATCCCCCTCCAAAACATGACGACGGACACTCCAATAATCAATGCAAAAATCGTCTGGTGGGATTTTTCAAGTTTGGCGAATTGTCGAAACATATCATATCTTTATTTGCACAAATGGGTTTTTATATGTTAGGCAGGTATAATAGTCGATTGCATAATATATTGTACTTTATATGGGTAAATTATGCAATCGAATATATCGAATTGCATAAGAACAAATGTTCTATTATTAATGCAATTCGCTATAATCTACTGCAAAATGGGATCAGGTACTACTAGAGCCCTGTGGTTGGGGTTAGCCCTTGTGACGCTATCGCTTCTAATGCTTACTGATGTTTCAGGTGCAATACGCCATCAATACAAGATGGTTGTCGAGATCACACAGGTTGATGGAAATGAGTTGAATGCGACCGATTTCTGCGTCAACTCAACATTGGAGCTGAATTTCACAGACGACAACAGCGACAGGCCCCTCGACGAAGCAAAGACGTCGGTGTATTACGGCAGGAAGAAAATCGATAATCTGGAATCTGAAAGGGATGGTTTAGCCTATTTCACCCCGGAGCTAGTTGGTGACTACACTTTCATATCCTATAGAGACGACTATCGGGATACCGAACAAACCATTTTTGTTTTAGATTGTCTTTTCCCAGGTGAAAATATGACTTCCTCGGAAAATGAATCCCTGAAAATCGATAATGGGTCTTCTATGGTCTTGGAAAACGATTCCATTGCTGAAAACATCACCGATCCTGTGGAAACGGGAAATGAAGTAAACCATTCTGAACAAAATATGTCGGAGGAAACCACAATAACCTTGCCTGAAACGACAACTTCATCTTCAGCGACAACGGTCGAGCCAGTCGAAACATCAACATCTTCTACCTTTCCCACCTCGATATCGATTCCCCCCAAACCAACCTCCTCGATCGAGGAAAAACCGCTACTGGTAGTCAAAGAACCAAAGATCCCATTGTCCCTATTTTTGCTGGTGATTGTTTTCATAGGAGCTTTGCTCGTCCTCTACTTTGGGATACTCCAGTTCAGAAAGGAAGAGAGAAATTCAAAACTTGGGGGAAAACCCAAAACCCTTGAAAGCAAAGTAAAGAAGGGGAAAAAATCCAAACTGGGGAAATGAGAAATAATCCTGTTCTTCAACTGGCCATAGACCTCCAAGACCTCGACAGGGCTCTTAAAGTAGCAAGAGAGGCGCAAGCATCAGTGGATTTCATCGAGGCCGGGACTCCGCTAATAAACAGCGAGGGAATGAACGCAGTCCGTGCATTAAAATCCGAGTTCCCAGACAAATCAATTGTCGCCGACGTCAAGATCATGGATGCCGGCCGAACGGAAGTGGAGGGAGCGTTAAAATCGGGAGCCGATATAGTGTCTGTTTTAGCCAACGCATCAGATGCGACGATCAAAGAATGCGTCGAAGCGGCCCAAAACCTCGGAGGAAAAATTTTATGCGACCTGATTGGGGTAAAAGACCCCATCAAACGGGCCAAACAGGTCGAAAGACTCGGGGTAGACTATATAAGCGTCCACATCGCAATCGACGAGCAGATGGCTGCAAAACAACCGTTTACGGTACTAAAAAAGATAACTGATGCAGTCAGCATCCCAGTCGCACTTGCAGGGGGGATAAATTCCGAGACCGCATCAGAAGCAGTCAAGGCCGGAGCACAGATAATCATCGTGGGAGGAGCCATCACAAAGGCCGAGGACGCAAAAAAGGCCGCCGCCCAGATCAGAAAGGCGATTTCAACAAAAAGAAAGATCAAGACCAAACTCTTTAAACGTTCAACCGACGTAAGAGAAATATTGGGTAGGGTATCTACAGCTAATGTATCGGATGCCATGCATCGAGCCCAACCTCTCGATGGGATTGTGAGCCTCATACCCGGCGCAAAAGCAGTGGGTCAGGCGGTGACTGTGAGAACCTACCCAGGTGACTGGGCCAAACCAGTTGAAGCCATCGACGAAGCAAAAAAAGGAGATGTCATAGTCATCGACGCGGGAGGCGTCGGACCGGCCCTCTGGGGGGAGCTCGCAACGACCTCGGCCGTCCAAAAGAAGCTCTCAGGTGTCGTTGTCGACGGCGCAGTCCGGGATGTGGAGGAGATATTAAAGATGAGATTCCCGGTGTTCTGCCGTCTCGTATCTCCCCAGGCAGGCGAACCAAAAGGGTTGGGTGAAATCGGCGTTCCGGTGAATGTGGGGGGAGTCGGCGTCAAACCCGGCGACTGGATAATCGCAGACGACGACGGAGTACTCGCCATACCCCAAGAAAAAGCAGTCGAGGTAGCAAACCGAGCAATGGACATACTCGAACGGGAAAACAGGATAAGAAAAGAAATAAAAACAGAAAAAAGCACGCTAAGCAAAGTCACACACCTACTGAAGTGGGAGAAAAAAAGCTGACTTGAACGCAATTGCCGAAGGTGGACAATTAACTTTGGTATTTTCTTTTCTTCTCTGGGTACATTTCCAGTATCCCCTTCTCTGTAGCTTCGCATATCCCTCTTTCGGTGATAAGTCCTGTTATCAGCCTTGCCGGTGTGACGTCGAAGGCGTAGTTGACGGATGGGCTTTCTTTGGGAGTCAATAAGACTTCCCTGATTTTTCCGTTGATGTAATCGTAAAAAAGGGAAGGAAAAAATCAGATGTTTATGTATGTGCTGATGAGGTTCCAGCCGCTTTCGAGCGTCCACTGCTGTGTTGCTGTGAGCGTCAAAGGGTGGTAGTCGACGTCCTGGAAGGAATAGGTTTGGTCGCAGATGCCGTCGTCGTCTGCGCTTGTGCAGGTCTGCGAGAAACCAAGACCGGTTGGCAGCGCCCAGTAGTTCCCGCCGAGGGTCGGCTTGCCGATGATGCTAGTTCCCGTCTGCCGCGACGTGTTCAAGAAATTGGCAAAGCTGGTGCCGTCGCGGTAGTAGTTGCTGCCGCTATTGTTGAGGAAGTTGTTGTAGACAGTGTTGTTGCCACTACTGGTGAAATAGATGCCAGTATTACCACTGGCAGAAACCCTATTGTCGGCCAGAGTGTTTCCAAATCCGTCGTTTATCCGCAAGCCAAACTGGAAACTCGAAGGCAACGTATTATTCAACATCGCACTATTTTCAACATCGTTAAAGTATATTCCAGACTCCCACTCGCTCACCACTAGATTCCGGACAGTCACATTCGACAACGTCAAACCCGACTTGTAAACATAAACACCAGTATTATACCAGTCATCAGGGCCATCAACCATAAAACCCTGACCATCAAAAACAACATCACTAGACGAAATCGTAATACACTCTGAAGCAGACGAATTTATGATGTCTGCGCCAAGTTGATAGGTGCCCGGCTGGTTAATTGGAGTACACGCAGTCATAGGCTGCCCTGTCGTGCCAGCCAAAGGATTGTAGTCAATGTCCTGAAAGGAATAATACGCCTCACACAAACCATCGGCGTTGCTGTCACTACACGTCTCAGAAAAACCGGTGCCACTCGGTGTCGCCCAAAAGTTGCCGCTAATCCAAGACCCACCAAGAATGTTTGTTGCATTCTGTCGTGTCGTATTGAGGTAGTTATTGTAGACGGTACCGTCGCGGTAGTAGTTGCTGCCGCTATTGTTGAGATAGTTGTTGTAGACGGTGTTGTTGCCGCTTGATGTATAGTATACTCCCACGTTTGGACTTCCCTTGACGGTGTTGGAGTGTAGCGTGTTGTAGAAGGAGTCCTCAAGCCGCAAACCGCGAGTGTTGTTGAAGGCAGTGTTATTGATCATAGAGCCATTCCGTGTATTGCGATACTTGATTCCGGCCTCCGCCCAATCGCTTACCAACACATTTCGGACCGTGATGTTGACGAGCGTTGAACTCGAGTTGTATGCGTATACCCCGATAGAAGAATCGCTCAATGTCCCATCAACCAAGTAGCCCTGGCCGTTGAGATCCACGTCGTGTGAAGAGATCGTGATGCACGGCGACGTGGAGGAGTTCCTTATGTCTGCGCCAAGATGATAGGCGCCCGGCCGATTGATGTATCCGCATGCGGTCATCGCCTGACCGGTGGTTCCTGCCAAGGGATTGTAGTCGATATCCTGATACGAATAATACGCCTCACACAAACCATCGGCGTTGCTGTCACTACACGTCTCAGAAAAACCGGTGCCACTAGGTGTCGCCCAGAAATTGCCCCCTATGAAGCTGCCGCCGAGGATATTGGAGCCAGAAGCAAGCGTCGTGTTGAGGTAGTTCGAATACGTCGTTCCGTCCCGGTAGTAGTTGCTTCCGCTGTTGTTGAGGTAGTTGTTATAGATAGAGTTGTTGCCGCTGCTGGTGGGATAGATACCGACGTTCGTGGCACCGGTAACCACGTTACTATACAGTGTATTGAAAAAGGAATCTTCCAGACGCAGACCGCGATAGCTTGAGGAAACGGAATTATTTACCATCGAACTGTTCTGAACGTTGGTAAACTTTATCCCTGCCTCGTTCCAGTCGCTTGCCAGGACGTTCTGGACGGTCACGTTGGTCAGGGTGCCCCCCGCATTGTAGACGTAGACACCCACAGAATAATCGTTATCCCTCCCGTCGACCATGTATCCCTGGCCGTTGAAGTCGACATTGCTCGAGGAGATGGTGATACACGGATATGTGGAGTAGTTCACGATGTCTTGTGTGAGGACGTAGGTGCCCGGCGTGTTGATGGTCGTGCAGGAGGAGACATTCGTCTGGGCTGAGGTTAACCCAGAGAAAAAAGAGAATATCAGTAGTTTTAGTATGATAGGGTGTATTTTTCTTTGGAAGCCCATGTCCAAAAATATAGGCTCTTCGACTTAAAAATCATAAAAATTCCCACAGAAAAATTTTCCTTATTAAAGGTTTTGTCGAAAGAGGCACAACATTAATCCTTTACTTTCTCTTCTTTTCTGGGTACATTTCCAGTATTCCTTTTTCTGTTGCTTTGCAGATCCCTCTTTCTGTTATCAGTCCTGTTATCAGCCTTGAGGGTGTGACGTCGAAGGCGTAGTTGACCGATGGGCTTTCTTTGGGAGTCAATAAGACTTCCCTGATTTTTCCGTCAAAGAATCCTCGGGCGTATTTTACTTCTTCTCCTCTTCTTTGCTCGATTGGGATTTCTGCGACTCCATCTCTTTTCTCCCAGTCGAATGTCGATGAAGGCAATGCTACGTAGAATGGGATGTCGTTGTCTTTTGCAGCTAATGCCTTCAGGTAGGTTCCTATCTTGTTTGCGACATCGCCCGTGTAGGTCGTCCGATCTGTGCCGACGATGACCAAATCCACCATGCCGTGCTGCATAAGGTGGCCGCCTACGTTGTCTGCGATCACTGTGTGTGGGACCCCGTGTTGGGCTAGCTCCCAGGCGGTGAGCCTTGCGCCCTGGTTTCTGGGCCGCGTTTCGTCGACCCAGACGTGGACTTTAATGCCCTTGTCGAAGGCGGCGTAGATTGGGGCTGTCGCGGAACCGTAGTCAACGAATGCGAGCCAGCCCGCGTTGCAATGGGTGAGGATGTTCACTACTTCTCCCTTTTTCCCCTTGGAGATCTCTTCGATTATCTTTAACCCATGCTCGCCGATGCGTTTACAGTATTGTGCATCCTCATCTGCTATCTCTTCTGCTGTATTTTTTGCTATCCCGATTTTTCCTTCTAGAGTGGTACTTTTTTTCATCGCATCAAGCTGTCGGTTCACCGCCCAGGCGAGATTCATAGCAGTTGGACGCTGAGCCTTTAACTTTTCTCCTGATTTTTGAAGGAATTCATCAAATGAGTT
Organism: Candidatus Altarchaeota archaeon; assembly: GCA_043820265.1. GTDB lineage: Archaea > Altiarchaeota > Altiarchaeia > IMC4 > JBDREA01 > JBDREA01. The sequence goes on from JBDREA010000125.1 coordinate 10,066, forward strand.
ATCTCTTGGGGCGTTCAAAGCGGAAACATACATCCCATATCCTGCGGTTGCACCGATAAGTCCCGCCCCGCGCACGTGCATCTCCTTGATGGCAGCGCAGAAGTCGTCAACAGTTTTCAAGTCTTCGATAACGAATTCATGGGGCAGATCCCTCTGGTCGATTATCTGGACAACGGAGTCGTCTCCAGGCTTAAGCCAGATAGTCCTATAATGCTTTCCTTCGACATTCAAACCGAATCACCTTAAGAGAATATGAATCTATCGGAGAAA
>JBDREA010000126.1:0-7401 GCA_043820265.1 Candidatus Altarchaeota archaeon
TTGACCTCCCCCTTAAGCTTTCGATAGTCACCTGCGAGGAATCGGCAGGCTTGCTCGACTCGTCTGTCGTATTCCGCCTTAGATGTGATGATGTGGGGGGCACAGCATTTTCCCATGCTGTACTTTATACACGGCCTTGAGAGTTTTTTTAAATCATAGTTGCAGGTCCTGATCCCGAACAACTCAACGACCAAACCACGAATCCTCTTGACGGCTCCAGCGTCAGTGAATGGGCCGAAGTATCGTGAACCGTCTGTTTCAACTTTTCGAACAATCTGGATTCTTGGATACTCTTCTGCTACTGTTAATTTGATGTAAGGGTATCGTTTGTCGTCGCGCAATCGGACGTTGAAACGGGGCTGGTTTTGTTTGACCAATGCATCCTCGAGGATGAGAGCCTCGGATTCTGTTTTTGTGACGATTGTCTCTATGGAAGCTGATTGATCGACGAGGAGCTCGGTTTTATGATCGGTTGGGTGGAGGTAGTTCTTGAGACGATTTCTGAGGTTATTTGCTTTGCCAACGTAGAGGATGCGACCGTCGGGACGCTTCCAGAGATAGACGCCTGGCTTCCTTGAGGATGTGTTAATAGTTTTTCGTAGCCCTGTATTCATCATTTCAATCTTTAATATGGTCTACTAGATAGTATTATTTGATTGAGGAATTCTGATGTATAATATTTTTGGAGATAATATGAATTGAAAGATGAGTGATTTAACTACATTAGTTTTTCTCTTTGGAGGATTATTACTATTCTTAACATCTTTCCTTACAGGCTTTGCAACAATAACTTATGATTACAACATTCTTGGTCAACTTCACAGTTACCTCAAAGAAAACAGAAAGGAACTCCTAGAATATGTAACTCAAGGAAGATCACCTTATATTTGGGGATTCTCTCTTATGCGACTTCAGATATGGGGCCTTCTGAGTGATCCAAGAGATGATGATGAAATTAAAAAATATAAAGGAAAACATAGGCGTAATTATCTCGTGATTGGCCTTGCTTTTCTCATTTGTTTTATTATACTTGATAGATTGGCTTATCTGTAAAAATAATATTTTCTTAATGGAAGTTACATAATCTCTTTCCGCACCTCCTTCAGTTTTTTCGGATTTATTGAGACTCTATTTGTGTGGTGGAGGATTAGGAATCCTTCGTTGAGGAGTTCCTTTACAGTTGCTTCGATTATTCTCATGTCTCGGTCATGAGATGGCAATCCTTTCTGTAGGTCGGTGATTGCGTGATTTCTTCGACCAATATAGGTGTGACGGTACAGTCGGCGGAGGATATGAACCTTGAGTTTCTCCATGTGAGAGATTTTCTTTATTTAATTTTAAATATATATAATTTTCCTTTGTATTATTATTTTAACTCATAATCACTTAATTTATATAGATAAACTGTTTTATGATTACCAAATGGATGACTTTTCTGCATTTCAGAGGGTCTTCGGTGACTCACCAATGGTGAGGCTAATCGACTTCCTGCTCGCTGAACGAGGTCTCTACGACTACACGATCTCGGACATCTGTAAAAACTCGGGTGTGTCTTGGGCAACTCTCCACAGGATCTTTCCACGACTAATTGAAATGGAAATCGTAAAACAGACGAGAACGATAGCGAATGCTAAACTATACCGACTAAATGAGACCAATCTTATCGTTAAAGAGCTGATTAGAACGGATAACAAGATCTCAGAATATTTCATTGAGAAAGAAATGCAAAAACAAAAAGTTGAGCAAGCAGTATAGATTAAAGCAGCTTCTTGAGGAACTATCATGCATAACTTTTATTGACTTTTGTTATCTCTTAAGGAATCCCCGTAGCGTTTAAGTTTTTGCACCTTACATCTCGTCGATAATTCTATTGGCGGCTTATATGAGAGTACGCTTTGTATCAGTTCTTTGTCCAGCCCTCTTTCTCAATTAGATACTGCATCAGAATTTGGAGAAGTTTTTGTTGGATGAAATTCGCGAAGAGTTAATTTTGGGCGGTTAGAACTCTATTCGGTTATATCTGCAACAATAGCATTGTTTAATCTGATTACATCCTCTGTTTTTAATTCGAGGAGTTTGGTTCTTTCACCGCCACCACCAAATATTGATTCATAATGCATTAATTTCTTATCCAGAATAACTTTCATCTTGATTTTGTGATGAATCATTGGGGTTGCTCCAGGAGGATATCCTGAATAATTTTCTGCTTCTTCAAATGGAACCAATCTAATTTTCTTTACTCCTGTTGCTTCTTTTAATTTAACAAAACTTAATTTACAGTCTCCTGGAATGATGGCAAGGACTGGATTTTTATCATGATCCAACAAAACCAATGCCTTAGTAACCCTATTCAATTCAATACCTGTTTTTGCAGCTGCATCTGCGGTATGGATTGTTTCGGGTTTGTCCACAAAATTATAACAAACTCCTTCTTGTTTAAGATAGATTTCTAATTTCATGATCGTTAGTTGCAATAGATAATGAATTAACTATATACCAGCGGCCTAAATTAATTGAATATTACATAAGGATTCAGAGAAGTTTTTTTAGAAATTGTCCTGTATAGCTTTCTTTCACTTTCGTTATCTCTTCCGGTGTCCCTTCAGCTACGATTCGTCCTCCAGCGTCTCCCCCTTCTGGTCCAAGGTCGATGATGTGGTCTGCGGTCTTTAAGACGTCGAGGTTGTGTTCGATGACGATTACTGTGTTTCCTTTTTCGACGAGGCGGTTTAAGACTTCGAGGAGCTTTTTCACATCGTGACTATGGAGTCCCGTTGTAGGTTCGTCGAGGAGGTATAATGTGTTTCCTGTTCCGATCTTGCTCAATTCCAATGTTAGCTTGATTCTCTGAGCCTCTCCGCCTGAAAGCGTTGTTGCTGCTTGGCCTAATGCGATGTAACCTAATCCCACATCTTTTAGGAGATTGAGTTTCCTTGATGTGATAGGGTGATTTTGGAAGAAGTCAGCTGCCTCATCGACTGTCATGTTTAGGACGTCTGAGATCGATCGACCTTTGTATTTTATCTCTAATGTATCGTTGTTGTATCTCTTCCCCTTGCATTCGCTGCAGGTGATGTAGACGTCGGGGAGGAAATTCATCTCTACCTTGATAAGCCCGTCTCCCTGGCATTTTTCGCAGCGGCCTCCGTGGACGTTAAAAGAAAACCTTCCCTTCTCATACCCCCTGACCTTTGCTTCATGCATGCTTGCGTAAAGGTCCCGGATGGGGGTGAAGAGCCCGGTATATGTTGCAGGGTTGCTCCGTGGAGTGCGCCCGATCGGACTTTGGTCGATGACGACGACTTTGTCAATGTGTTCAAGCCCTTCAACAACTTTGTGGGGGCCCGGCTTTGCGTGACTTCCATAGAAATTTTGCATCAATACTCTCGCTAAGGTGTCGTTGATTAGACTGCTTTTCCCGGAACCTGACACTCCTGAAACGCAGATAAAGGTGCCAAGCGGGAAATGGACATTTATCGATTTAAGGTTGTGGCAGGTCGCCCCGTAGACTGTGAGGTCTTTTCCGTTCCCCGGTTTTCTTTTAATGGGAACCCCTATTCGCAGTTCCCCTTTGAGATATTTTCCAGTTATCGAAGATTTGCTTTCCCTGATTTGTTTTGGGGTTCCTTCACCCACTACCTTTCCACCTGTGACTCCAGCTCCAGGACCGAGATCTATGATGTGGTCTGCGGACTCGATTGTTTCTATGTCATGTTCAACTACGATGACGGTGTTTCCCAGGTCCCGGAGTCCTTTGAGTGTGGCAAGCAATCTTTTGTTGTCGCGTTGGTGGAGGCCAATCGACGGTTCGTCGAGGATGTACATTACGCCGACGAGCTGGCTTCCGACTTGAGTTGCGAGTCTGATTCGTTGGGCTTCCCCCCCAGATAATGTGGAAGCAGTCCTGTCGAGCGTTAGGTAATCCAATCCTACGTTCTCTAGGAATGACAATCTCGATTTGATCTCTTTTAAGACCTGTTTTGCGATGCATCTTTCCTCTTCGTTCAGCTTGATTTTTCGAAAGAAATCGAGACACTCTTTAATAGTCATCTCTGTTACTTGGGTGATGTTCTTTTTGTTTATGGTCACTGCAAGAGTTTCAGGCTTTAATTTTTTCCCCGCACAATCCGGGCAGGGATGTGTGCTCATGAACCTCTGGATCCAGTCGCGCATTCGGTCGCTTTTCGTTTCCCGTTGGCGTCTTACGAGGTTGGGTATAACGCCCTCCCATGTTCCCTGATACTCCCAGCGTCCCACTCCATCTCGGGCGATGTGTTTGAAGTGGAATCGTTTCGAACCTGAACCGTAAAGTAGTAGGTCCAGATGTTTGTTTTCCCATTCTTTTAGGGGACGATAAACATCAACTCCCATTTCCCCGGCTGCGGTCTTGAATGCATTCTTGTAGAATGCGTCGATGGTGTTTCCCCAGACCTTGACGGCGCCCCCGTCGATGGTCTTTGATTTATCGGGTATTATGAGGTCTGGATCGAATTCGAGCTTTACACCGAGACCTTCGCAGGTCGGACAGCTTCCGTGGGGGCTGTTAAATGAGAAGAGTCGAGGTTGTAATTCAGGGAGGTTAACTCCGCAGTCAGTGCAGGAAAGCTGTTGGCTGAAAATCTTTTTTGTTTTTCCGTTAAGGCACACCTGAACTAATCCATTAGCGTGTTGGAGTGCGCCTTCGACGTCCTCCATAATCCGTTGTCTGTTTTCCTCTTTGAGCACTACTTCATCGATGATGATGCTGATGTTGTGTTTTACGTATTTGTCTAGCCGAATCTCTTCTTCGAGGCTTTTAAGTTCGCCATCAACGTATGCTTCGCTGTATCCGTCGTGGAAGAAGTCTTTCAGCTGAGTGTGATATTCTCCTTTTCTGTCACGAACAATGGGTGCACAGATTTTGACTTTTTTTGCTTTTAGTTTGAGGATTTGGTCAACGATTTCCTTCTTTGTTTGGATGGTTATCTTTTTTCCACAGATGTGGCAATGGGGGATACCGATGCGAGCGAAGAGAAGGCGAAAGTAATCATAGATCTCAGTGACTGTGCCAACGGTTGAGCGCGGATTCTTGCTCGTCCTTTTTTGGTCGATTGATACCGCAGGGGATAGACCCTCGATATAATCGACATCTGGTTTCTCCATCAATCCGAGGAATTGGCGCGCATACGCAGATAGGGATTCTACATAACGGCGCTGTCCTTCAGCGTAGAGTGTGTCAAATGCGAGCGAGGACTTTCCGCTTCCTGAGAGCCCGGTGATAACAACCAATTTATCTCTGGGTATCTTTACATCGATGTTTTTCAGGTTGTGTTCCCGCGCACCCTTTACGAATATGTGGTCAACTCCCATCGTTAAGTTCCTTTAGTATTTCTCGAAATTTAATCGCTGCCTCGAAGTCCATCCTTTCAGCTGCTTCCTTCATTAATCTTTCTATTTCACCTGCTGGCATCTCAGCGTAGACTTCTTTGTTGACGTCTTCAGTGTCTTTCTGCGCAACGATCCGGTCATGGATCTTCTTTTGTATCGAAACAGGTTTTATGTTAGGAGCTTTGTTGTAAGCTAACTGCATCGTCCTTCTTCGCTCTGTCTCTCTGATCGCTGCCCCCATTGCAGAGGTCACCCTGTCGGCGTAGAGGATTACTCTTCCGTCGATGTTCCTGCTGCATCTCCCGATGGTCTGGGTTAGGCTTATCTCGTCCCTGAGGAAGCCCATTTGGTCTGAGTCCATTATCGCAACGAGCGAGACTTCCGGGAGATCGAGTCCCTCTCTTAGAAGGTTTACACCAACTACCACGTCTACTTTTCCTTCCCTTAATTCGTTTAGGATGTCGACTCGTTCAAGTGTGTCGATCTCTGAGTGGAGGTATTTGACTTTGTAATCTTTTTTATCGAGGTAATCTGCGAGGTCTTCACTCATCCTTTTAGTAAGAGTTGTTGCAAGGACTCTTTGGCCTAAAGCGATTCTTTTATCGAGCTCGGATATGAAATCTTCGATCTGATCTTTTGCAGGCCTAACTTCTACTTGTGGATCGACCAGGCCTGTTGGGCGAATTATCTGTTCTACGATCTGCGAGGATTTTTCTTTTTCATAGGGCCGAGGGGTTGCAGAAACGTAGATGACTTGGTTGAGTCTTTCTTCGAACTCGGGATATTTTAAAGGTCGATTGTCTACGGCGCTTGGGAGTCTGAATCCATAATCTACTAACGTCTCTTTTCGGCTTCTATCCCCTTTGTACATTCCGCCGATTTGGGGGACTGTGATGTGGCTTTCGTCGATGAAGCAGAGCCAGTCGTCGGGGTAGAAGTCCATGAGAGTGTTCGGAGATGACCCGGGAGCTCGCCCTTCAAGGTGCCTGCTGTAGTTTTCGATGCCCTTACAATATCCAAGTTCCTCGATCAATTCGATATCATAGTTGGTTTTTTGTTTGATGCGGTTGGCTTCAAGAAGTTTATCGGCTGCTTCAAGTTCCGCTACTCTCTCGGATAATTCTTCTTTTATCGTAACTATTGCTTTCTTTTTTCTTTCCTCTTCGAGGAGGTAGTGGACAGCAGGATAGATCCGTGTATTGTCCGGATTGTAAATGGTTTTGCCTGTGACGGCATGGATTATTTTTAGCTCTTCGATCTGTTCCTCGATCTTGATCCTTAGGATGACGTCGCTGTACGGTGGGTGGATGTCGATGTGTGATCCTCTGACTCTAAACTTTCCCTCCTCCAAAGCTTTGTCGTTTCGTTCATATTGCATGTCCACCAGTTTCCTGATCAATTCTTGGTGACCGATCTTTTCTCCGACTTCGATAAAGATCGTCGCCTTCATGTATTCTTCGGGGCTTCCGAGGCCGTAGATGGCAGAAACCGTCGCGACGACGATGACGTCTTTTCGATCCAGGAGGCTCGCAGTCGTCCTGTGACGGAGCTTTTCGATCTCAGGGTTGATGTCTGCGTCCTTTTCGATGTAGGTGTCTGATGCTGGCAAGTAGGCTTCCGGCTGGTAGTAGTCGTAGTAGCTGACAAAATATTCGACTGCGTTTTCGGGGAAAAGATCCTTGAATTCGCTGTAGAGTTGGGCTGCAAGGGTCTTGTTGGGTGCCATAACGAGCGTCGGCTTCTGGACCTTCTCAATCACATTAGCCATCGTGAACGTCTTACCGCTCCCTGTGACTCCGAGTAGGGTTTGGTCTGAATACCCCTTCTTGAGACCTTCAACTAACTTCTCAATCGCCTGAGGCTGACTTCCCGCCGGCCCAAAATTTGAAACCAACTTGAATTCCATAATAGCCTAAAAAACTATAGCGGATGACATAAAAATTTTTAGATAATATATGGTCATCCGATACGTTAGGCAGCTTATAGCTGCCTACGTATGAAAATGCTTTTGGCATTTTCAATATATTCGATGAC
>JBDREA010000127.1:0-16304 GCA_043820265.1 Candidatus Altarchaeota archaeon
CCTCTATGCGGCGGTTCCAAAGGCCCCGCGAAGCGGGGTGCGCCGCCGCATAGAGGACTATTAGAAACAAAACAAATTACGGTCGACTTTCATCTGCGATGCAAAGCATCGCAGTATTCAGCCGACAAAATTTGATAAAAAGGTGTTTGAAGTATCCAATTACCCCGAAGTTGCCAGCACGTTGATTTTTCCGCTGCAAGAACCAGATACGCCTGAAGCAGGTATTTGTATTTTCCAGTAGGCGTCTTTTGTGCTGACTGCACCGGTTCTTTGGGCGAGATCGAAGCTGGATAGAGTGACGGAGTCGTCGGTCAGCGAAGTCATGGAGCCAAAGGCGGTGTCAGACGACAAATCGTATCGGAGATTGGCCAAGTCAACGTTTCCAGTGCTGCACGTCATCGCGTAGCCGTCACCGTTCACAGACCCGTAACCATCCAAGCTGATATCAATCTGCTCGTTACCAGTATTCGTGACAGTCAAAGTTTGGTCTCCGCTGGTGGCTCCAAGAGCCAAAGAACCAAAAGACAAACTCGAAGGCACACTCAAAGCAGTCAAAGTATTAATCGTGGTGTTGTCCCAACCCACACCGTAGGCTATGTCATCGGTCGCGTTTATCGTGCAATTCCATTCCCCTGGATCCGCATAGTACTCAACTGTGAAACTACATACGACATCCACGGTATTGCCTGAACCCCCACTCAACGCACAACTCGTATTCGTATACCTGTTATTCGCATCATCAGTATTCCCACTGAAATCATCCAAATCCTCGCTATTCAAAAACAACTCGGCCGCCGCACCAGACACATTCGCATAGCCGTTATTGTCGGTAACCGTCGCCGAACAATTCACTTCAACCGTCAACCCATCAGATAAATCAACCTCATTCGACGGACTACCAGTAGCGTCATCAACAGCCACAACACCAACAGAAGGTGCGGAGTTTCCTACGCTAAGGGAGGAATCTATAACAGCTGCCCAGACCATGGATATTGCGTTAAATAAAATGAGTAGTGTAAGGGTTGCAGTTACAACAGCCCATGTGATATTTACGTTTTTTTTCATTTGGACCACTTCCCTACAAAGTGGTTGTTTTATCGCTAACTGAAAAATAATATAATTTAATAATCATATATTCTGAATTTTGATTAATAAATCGCATTATGGATATTTTACACAATGCTTCCCTCCTTTGTTCTCCAAAAGCATCTTGGTTCTCCCGGCACACAGTATTTTCCAGCGGTGCATCTTTCCACGTTTTCCAGTTCGATTTGAATCTTGCATTCGTTTTTCAGGCACTTCGGCTTGTTTAAGGTTCTGACCAGGGTTTCGTCCTTGCAACTGAATCCTTCATAGAAGGGTTCGCCGCAGTCTGCGTCCCTGATGCAGTCGACTATTTCCACTGCCCCCCTGAGCCTTTCGATCATCCAGTCCTTTTTCACAAGCCAGGAAAGTCTGGTCTGCTCCTTTTCGTATCCCGCGAAAATATACACTGCCTGTCCGGGATGGTAGACGTTTGTCTTGACAAACAAGCGGCTCGCCGAGCGATCAGCTAAAAGCAGTTTTTTCTCTTTATCATCTAAGATATCTGCTACCAATTCACCCACGCCCTCGGGGGATCTGTGGCCTCCCAAAAAGATTATATGCCTCTCGTTTTTGAATTCAGGTAATCCGGATACTCCAACATTTATCACCTCAAATCCCGTACCCCTGATAACCGAAAAAAGGTCTTCGGCCAACTCCCGGTCGATAGAGTTTGATACGACGATAACCCTTTTAGGATCGTATTGCCCGGACCTGACCATGAAATCGAGCGAATCGGCGTACTTCCTGACATATCCCTGAAAATCAGAATAGGTCGTGCAAATCCCGCATTTGCACACAGTCCAATTTTCTTGGCCGAGCTCAAGTAGCCTGCCCACTGATTGTTCGAAGGGAACAGCGCATTCATCCTGCTTTTCCCCGGAAACCTGGCGGAAAAATTCCTGACTATCCAGATAGTAGTTCCCCGCGATTCCGACGTTGTACCAGGAAGGACATCCCGTCTTCTTTTGCGCCACACCCAACCAATTATCCATTTGTTCGTACGCGGGGCAATCCCTTTCGGCCGGGCAGCTCCAACCAGGAGAAAGGCAGGCATCAGTCAAATTATAACAGAAGCGCCTGTATGCATCTTTGAATTTATTTATTGGGATAACTGATCCAGCAACAATGTTTGTTTCGCAGCTGCAGTCAAAGTCCTCGCAGATTTTTTTCGCAAACCACTCGTGCGTTATACTATCCCAAGCAGAAACAGGTAAACAACCAAGTAAAAGAACCAATACCAGAAAAAAAAGACTATGTAAGGTCTTCATAGCATATAAAAATACATACTCAAAGTATAAAGGCTATGGCTAAGGGCGCTAAATCAAAGGACATTGGAGTGGCAGACCCGGTATTGCCAGGTAATCCGAAAGAACCTGTCTTACGCTTCGCCCCCAATCCCAACGGCCCACCCACGATCGGGTCATCCAGGGGAATCGTGTTAAACCATTTTCTGGCGAAAAAATACGGCGGAACATTTATCCTAAGATTCGACGACACAGACCCAAAAGTCAAAAAACCTCTGAAAGAGGCCTATGATTGGTATGTCGAAGACTGCACTTGGCTGGGCTGTCCACCTGACAGGATTGTTGTTGCTTCCGAGAACATGGAGTCTTACTATGAATACGCGGAAAAACTCATCGACATGGGAAAGGCTTATGTTTGTCAGTGTACCCAAGAGGAATTCAAAAAATTCAAAGACAGAGGAGAGCAAAGTTGCCCGCACCGCGACCAAAAGCCCCAGGAAACCTTGGATTTATGGAAACAGATGCTCTCAGGAAAGTTCGAAGAAAAAGAGGTTGTTTTGCGCATTAAAACCGACTTCCACCACCCCGATCCCGCACTCAGAGACTGGGTCGCCTTCAGGATTCTAAAAGCAGATCATGTTCGCGTAGGGAAAAAATATGTTGTCTGGCCGATGCTCGACATGGAGTCCGCAATCGAGGATCACTTGCAGAAAGTGACCCATATACTTCGTGGAAAGGAATTGCGCGATAGCGAGTTGCGCCAAAAATTCATCTATGATTATCTTGGATGGGATTATCCGAAAACAATAGTCTTTGGGAGAATGAAGGTTGAGGAGTACGGGAAGCTTTCGACCAGTGGCATCGCAAAGGCAATCGAGGCGGGAGAATACGCCGGCTGGGACGACCCCAGGCTCCCCATGATCAGGGCATTTCGAAGGAGGGGTATTCAGGCTGAAGCCATCAGAAACCTCATGCTCGCCCAAGGATTCGGCGAAAACGACATATCTTTTTCGCTGGAGAACCTTTACGCAGAAAACCGAAAGATCGCAGATCCATTAGCCAATAGGTATTACTTCATCCCCGATCCCATGAAATTGGTTATCGAAAAAGCAGAAGAAACGGAAGTCCAAATGCCGCTTCATCCCTCATTTAAGGATCGAGGATTTCGGAAATACACTGTGAGAGTAGACGATAAAGGACAGATGGATCTTTGGGTGTCAACTGAAGACATTCATAAGATGAAGCTCGGCGAAGAACAGCGGTTGATGAATCTGACGAACTTCCATATTGAGGCTGTGAGCGTTCATGGAGTGAAGGCATGCGCTCTTCCTAAAAACTTCAAAGTCCCCAAACTCCAATGGCTAAGCGATTACGTTGAGGCAGAGGTGAGGGGGCCTGAGGGCGTAGTGCAAGGTTACGCAGAGCCGATGTGCACTGACCTTAATGAAGGTGACCTGATACAATTCGAGCGATATGGCTTCGTCAAACTGGACGAGAAAAAAGACAACCTTTTAATATTCTACTTCGCGCATAAATAATCTCGGGCGAAAGCCTGAGTTATTTCTGCCGAACAACTTTGCTGTTCGTAGCATAAATGATGGAACTCGAGGAGATGAGTAAATGATTGACGAATGGAATCCCAAGAAAGGAGTCAGACTCGACGTGCTAAGAAAGATAATTGATGATATTGATGCCGATCCCTTCTTTCAGAGCATCCTGACAGAACCAGCCAAGCACTTTGGCTTGATACCTACTATGGGAGACGACTTCCAGTTCGCGTTAGTGGCTCCGGAAGGCGAAGAAAGGCTGGAAATCGACGAGGAATTAGAGGAAAAAATCGTCAAGGGACTCGACGAAATCATGCTCAGGCGCGTAGGGGAGAAAACAAGGTTCTGAGAAACGTTTTTAAGTAAAGACATCCTAAGGAATAGTAATGAATGCCATAAAACAGAGAGGTCCGGCGACTGGAATGAGCGGTCTAGGGCCAGATATTGGAACTATTAAGTCAATAGAGCCTCGAAGTAGAATTGGTGACATTTTAGTTCATCCACTCGACGTCCATCTTGAATGTGGGAACCTTAACGCAAGGATTATAGGACCTCCATACTAATTGTTTTTGTTTTTTGATCTTTTCATTGATTATTATATCTTTTTTTGCATCATCTATACCATGCCTTCCATTAACTGGCATTCAAAGTCTAAAGAAGAGGTTTTAGAAAAACTGTCCACAGGACGTGACGGTTTATCAGAAGAAAATGCAAAAGCCCTTCTTTGCCGGCATGGCCCCAACGAATTGGAGGAGGTCAAAGGCGAAAGTCCTCTGCAAATGCTCGCCCGGCAATTCAAGGATTTTCTCATAATCATTCTGCTTTGTGCCGCATTTGTCTCTCTTGCGATAGGATATATCGATGGAAGTATCGAAGAAGCAGTGGATTCTGTCGTCATCATCGTTATCGTAGCCTTCATCGTCGTTGTCGGATTCTATCAGGAGTACAGCGCCAAACGGGAACTCGATGCCCTAAAGAAGATCCTCACACCCACAGCAGTCGTCATCAGGGAAGGCAAGAAAAAGAAGATTGCCGCCCAAGAACTCGTTCCCGGCGACATCATCATATTAGAAACCGGAGACAGGATACCCGCTGATGCCCGGTTGATTGAAACAATAAATCTAAGAATAGATGAATCCGCTCTAACGGGTGAGTCTCGTCCCTCAAGCAAAACCGTTGATTCCGTATCTGAAGAGGCAGTCCTGGCAGACAGAAAATGCATGGCTTACATGGTTACAAACGTTTCTGCCGGAAGAGCCAAGGCCGTTGTGATAGCTACTGGGATGGACACAGAAATCGGAAAAATCGCATCCCATATCGCCCGAATCGAAGAGGAACAGACTCCGCTCCAGGCAAGGCTTGAAGACCTCGGAAAAAAGATCGGGTGGGGGGTGCTGGGGATATGCCTTATAGTATTCATCGTGGGCATCCTTTTTCAAACAAGGGCGCCGGTTGAGATGTTTCTGATCGCTGTCGCACTCGCTGTAGCTGCCGTCCCCGAAGGACTGCCTGGGGTTGTTACCGTAGCTTTATCCACTGGAATGAAACGGATGGTCAGAAGACACGCAATCGTTCGTAGGCTTTTGGCGGTAGAAACTCTCGGTTCAACCACGGTGATTTGTAGCGACAAGACCGGGACCCTCACAAAAAACGAGATGACAGTCACCAAGGTATTCGTGGATGGGACAGATTATGATGTGACAGGAACTGGCTACGAATTAAAGGGAGAGCTGACTGTTGACGGGAAAAAAGCAGAATCATCAGATGGAGTGAAGCTGCTTTCGAGGATAGGCATACTATGCAACAACGCGTCTGTCGACCAAAAAGGAAATCAAGTATCTATAACCGGAGACCCCACGGAAGCTTGCCTTATCGTTTTGGGTGCCAAGGCAGGATTAGATGAAACGCAAACTGAAGAAGAATTTCCTAGGCTAGGTGAAGTACCCTTTGACTCCCAGAGGAAACGGATGACGACTATCCATAAGACAAGCGAAGGAAATTTCGCCTATGTGAAGGGAGCACCTGACGTAGTGCTTGAACTATGCGAAAGTATCTTAGAACAAGGACAGATCCGAAAGATCACAGCAGAAGACAAAAAGAAGATCCTTCTAAAAAACGAGCAATACGCAAATGATGCGCTAAGAGTTCTGGCAGGTGCTTACCGGAAAGTCGAAGGTGGGATTTTGGATGATAAGATCGAACAAAATCTGACTTTCGTCAACCTTTATGGCATGATCGATCCTCCAAGAGAGGATGCAATAGATGCCGTTGCGCTATGTAAGCAGGCTGGGCTGAAGCTGATCATGATAACTGGCGACCATCTTCTGACAGCATTGGCCATTGCAAAAAAGATGGACTTCACAGACAACAAAGAAGCGCTCACGGGGGTGGAACTGGAAAAACTCACAGACGAGGAATTAACCGAAAGAGTTGAGTCTGTGGGAATATTCGCAAGGGTTTCACCAGAACACAAACTCAGAATCATCACAGCTTTAAAGAGCCACGGCCACGTGGTTGCTATGACCGGCGACGGAGTAAACGATGCCCCCGCCCTGAAGATGGCAGACATCGGGATTTCAATGGGGATTACTGGAACAGACGTTGCCCAGCAAGCAAGCGACATGGTTTTAACAGACGATAATTTTGCCTCGATTGTGGCTTCAGTTGAAGAAGGCAGGGGAATCTATGATAACATCAGGAAATTCTTCGCTTATCTGATATCAGGAAACATCGTCGAAGTCGCAGTCATATTTCTTTCGATAATAGCTGCAACTGTCTTACCCGGTCTTCCGGTCGCAATGACGGCGGCCCAAATACTCTTGATCAACCTTGTAACCGACGGACTTCCAGCGCTCGCCCTCGGAATCGATCCCTTCGAACCGAATGCGATGAAACAAAAGCCGAGAAAAAAAGACGAACCAATATACGCTAATCTAAACCCCTTCATTTTATGGTATCCTCTAATCGCAACAATCATTACATTCGGATTGTTTGTGACAGCCTGGCTTAGGACAGGAAACGACGCCCACGCCCAGACCGTAACATTCCTTTCAATCGCGCTCTTCGAGCTCTATCAGGCCTTTGCGTCCCGTTCAACGAAGTATCCCTCTTTTTCTGTTGGCATATTCAAAAATCCCTGGTTGATCGCAGCAGTGGCAGCTTCTCTTGTCGTGTGTCTCGGAATAGTGTATATCTCAGTTGAGGTGCCCTTTATTGGGCTCACCCTGCCAGACGTATTTGACACTTTCCCCATTCCCTTCACGGAATTCCTGATTATTCTAGCGCTATCCAGCCTGGGTTTTATCTACTTAGAGATCGCAAAGTACTGGCAGTCACGGGAGGAACTGCATGTCATCCAAAGCGCTTAGAATCGGCGTCCTAGCGATTCAGGGAAACGTCGACGCACACACTGAAGCCATGAGAGAGGCTTTGAAGAAGAAAAAAGGAGTGATAGGCGAAGTAGTCGAGGTAAAGAAAAAAGAACACTTTCATTCCCTAGATGCCCTTCTAATCCCTGGAGGCGAATCGACTACAATAGGCAAGCTTCTTGACCACTATAAAATTGACAAAGAAATAAAGGATTACGCATCAACAGGAAAACCTATCCTCGCAACATGTGCAGGGATGATACTTTTAGCCAAGGAAGGCGGTACCCAAGTCGAAAAAACAAAACAGCCACTTCTTGGGATATTAGATATCAGAGTCAATCGAAACGCCTTCGGAAGGCAAAGAGAAAGCTTTGAGGCAGCCTTGAAGATCAAAGGGATAGCAGACGACTACCCAGCAGTGTTCATCCGGGCGCCGACAGTCGAGAAAATTTGGGGAAAAACGAAAGCAATCGCAGAACACAAAGGAAAAATCGTAGGGATAAAACAAGAAAATATCATTGCACTATCATTTCACCCAGAACTCACAATTGACACAAGAGTGCATGAATACATCTTGAGTCTACAAGAGAAAAAGAGATAATGTTCAACCTAAAATATGAATTTTTCAGGTTAAGAGATAAGTTATATTCTACATATTTTTTTTCTTCAATAGAGGAACTGGGGAAGGTTCCTCCGCCTGCTTATGTGCTCTGGGATGCTACGAGAAGATGCAATCTAAATTGCCTACATTGCGGTGCAACTAAAGAGTCTTATGAGAAAGAATTGACAACTCAAGAAATTAAATCTGTAATAGATGATCTCTCAGATATGGGTGTAACTTTTTTCTCGGTTACTGGAGGAGAACCATTTGTACGAGATGATCTACTCGAAGTATTGTCCTATGCATCGAGTAAGGGATTAAAAACAATTATTGCATCAAATGGTTTCTTGATTGATGAAGAGAAATCGAGAGAAATAAAGGGGGCAAATATATCATCTGTGATGGTAAGTTTAGATGGAATTGAACAGACTCACAACAGGATACGAGATCATTCCAATAGCTATGCTAAGGCATTAGATGCCATCCGATTCATGATTAGAGATGGAATTCCTTTAATTTCAGTTGGAACCACTGTATCGCCTGAAAACATCAATGAATTAGATGAACTAAAAGATATCATATCCAGCTTAGGAGTAAAGCGATGGCGGCTTTCTGTTGTCATGCCAATTGGAAGAGCAGAATCGGGGAAGCTATCTTTAAAACAAAAAGAGTTAAAGCAGTTTTTCGATTGGATCATCAAAAACAAGAAAGGAGATATTGATTTGAAGATTGGAGAAAACCTCACTTATCTTGGAGCTTATGAAAAAAGAATACGTGATAATCCTCTTCTATGTCCTGTAGGATTCACAGCCTGTTGCATAGGAACAGACGGCCATGTCAGAGGATGCCCTGAACAACCAGATGACCATAAATTTCGGGAAGGTAGTCTTCTGGAGAAATCATTCCCAGATATTTGGGGAGATGGGTTTAGGAGATATCGGGAGAGAGTTGTTATCGAAGAAGACTTAAGATGCCGGGATTGTAAAGATAAAGCTTCATGCCGTGGAGGATGTTACGTAATGAGAGAAGGAGATATCCATTGTATACATGATCTGCTATCCACAAACATTATTTAATAAAGAAATTAAATTCCGTATCATGGGTGCTTTAGAAAAGGGTTTGGCTTCAATTATGGATTTTGCGGCTCAAGACCTCCTAGATAATCGGGCCTTGCCATTAGTTCAACATGAAACGACAATGATCTATGGCGGTCTCGACGATACATTACTGATATTCACTCGACGGGTCATCCTTCCAATAATCGCTTTGTTTATCCTAAGTGGTTTATTATTACTCTACAAATATGCTAAGACAGGGAAAAAGAAATATCTGATATCTGGCATTTGTGGCCCGATTATTATTATTCTGTTATGTTATATTCTGTTTTTTATTGTAGGTGCAGGAAACGTTCTCAAGGAAGCTTTTTTATCTTTATTCTGAAAGATTTCTTTGATAATGTTAATGATAAACGATAGTGGGCGTAAAACAAGAAAACATTCTCGCACTATCATTTCACCCCGAACTCACAAACGATACGAGAGTGCATGAATACTTTATATGTTTGATTTAGCGATTTTTGATTTTGAATAATTTTCGAGCGCTTTTTTCCATGATATAACATTCCATTTTTTTGATTATAGTTGACGGCATAAAAATCTTTACACATAAGTTATGCCGTCAAATACGCTAAGTAGCCTTCGGCTACTTGCGCGCGAAAACAGCTATGCTGTTTTCAGCGTATTCGACGTCAAAATTTTTTAGATATGTTAAATAAGTTTTGACGTCGACTATAATCTATGTTTACCCTATGATTCTTTCCCATCTGATGAAGATATAGGAGGAGAGGAAAATTATCGCTATGTATATCACATCATCAGAGGTAAACCTGTATCCCGGTGGACGAATCTTGTTTAAGTCTGGGATGAAAGCTGCGCCCGACTCGCAGGTCTGGTTGAAAGGCAGTAAATTGTAGTTGCTCATGACCAAGCTCACCGCTAAGGCTTCGAACTCGCTTTCGGCACAAATGCTTTCGTATGTGTTTGAGTAATATCCAAGGATAGCAATATCCATTAACGCACAGTCTCGTAGATCCTGGAAGTAAAGCGTTGTGTGGTGGCGGCCGTTATAATCCAGATACTCAAAGTTGGGAAGATATACCATGCATTGGTTAGATTTGGCATTCATTAATATGTGGTCAATCGTCGTCCATACAGGTGGAGATTCTATCACTAGTGTGATCTCATTAGAGTCAAGTGCTTCAACGATAGATTTGATACGTTCCCTGTTATAAAAATAATTTGGAGGAAACGATGTGTTAGCAAAATAATTGCTATCATTTTTTTCTAAATCAATGATACCCTTGTCAATAAGGGGATTTGCAACATTCAGAAGGTATTTCTTTTCCCCTTCTACCTGATAATCTATCATATTGTCAACGACAACGAATTTATCTTGCGAAAATGGAAGATTGAAATTTTGGATTAATCTTTTAACATATAATTCATCCCCCTCGACGAGAATCTTCCCTTCTTGAGGTGGTATGAAATGCATTCCATATTCGGCCTTGATGATCCTTTGATCGCTAGGGATTTGATCTGGATTTTCAAACACGGTTGCCGGCATGTTGCTGAAATACAATGTGAGAAACAAAATTAGGGACAATATGAGCGCATGAGTAAACGTCTGGTTTTTTGATCTTTCAAAAAAACATTGTAGCTGTATAATGGAAAGGGGGAGGATTGGATAAAAAAATCGCCAATTCTTAAAGATATTGCTAATTTCGTGTAACGGGGGATAGATGATTAGATATGCGATTATGGTGGAGAAGCAAAACCATGAATAGCTCAATCTATATCTGGCGACTCCGTAGGCACTTATCACTAGGAAGAGGAGGAGTGTAGTTATAGAGATTGATCTTTCGAAAAAGAACGACATCATCCAATGGTATAATCCATCTGTAAAAGGTATCTTGTCCGAGATCTGCGACTGCGAGATGATGTAATAAGGGTAGTTGGGAAAGATTGACACAATAAAAGAAGATAGAATAAGGAAGGGAAGTGTAATCCATAGCAACCGTTGGAGGAACAATTGAATAAAGTGAAGGTTTATCCCCCTTGAGAATGAAATATCGCTGGTTCGTGATCGATAAGTTATTATATCTTGACTTGCGAAGTAAACGATGAATAACGCAATAGTGGGGAGTACAACGAGGCTTGTATGTATAGCCAACGCGAAAAAACAGGCCCCCATTACCCTACTGATCCAGCCGTTTTTCACAACCAACAGGTATATCCCTATGAAGGAGAGGTATGTAGCAAGAAACGAGAAATATGAATTTTCCCCCCTTAAATAAAAAACGGTGTGAACGATTAATGATGCCCACATGACTGCCAGCAACGCTAAGTTACATCTTCCACATTCCTTTTTAACTAATTGATAGATTATGAAGCCCAGGTGAAATGAAAAAATTAGTGTCAGAATCCAGTTGGTATTATATATGAAAAACTCCCATCCCACCAGGTCTACCAATAAGGCCCCATAAGCGTATCCGACTATCCCTTGCCAACAAAAAGGTTGCCCCCCATAGATAGTACCCTCTCGCATGAACTCTATACAGTTTTTTTCATGTGTTCTATAAGCGATGTAATTGTTTGATGAAGTGTAGGATGCCCAGAAAACAAACAATATGAAGGTTCCTACGAGAAAATATTTTATCAATCTCAGAGAGCCTGGACAATCCAATCTTTCCTCAATATTTGTTCTCCTAAATAGATATGAGGCTAGGAGAATGCAATAAAAAAAGACGGTAAAATAGATGAACGGAGAAACCATTTGAAAGATATTGGTTTTTTAAAAATAAATAACATCGGACCCATCTCCGAGGTGTAAACAACCGCCGGTCAACGCTAGGAGACCCATTCGGGTTTCCTGCGCCCTAAGGTTGCCTTCAAGGCAACCTTGGGCCCAAAAACAGTTCTGCTGTTTTTAGGGCACAGGAACGCTACACGTTCCTCGCGTAGACACTTAAAAATCTAAGATTTTTTGTGTTTCAAAATTCTTCCGGAATTTTGTAAACCGGTTGAAAACTTAGCGTTTTTATTTTTTCAACTTTCCTTTTATGCATAGCCATTGATGTTAATATTGAATTCCGAGGTGAGCTCTTGGATAAGAAACCGAGAACAACAGAAAAGATAAGGTTGCCCCGGCCTGAAAGGTCCGATATTGATTTCTCGGATGTCGCTGGATTAGAGGATTTAAAGGAGACCCTCAGAGAAGAGATAATCTATCCTATCAAGCACCCGGAGATCTCAAGCCTCTATCAGCAGACTATCGGATCCGGCGTGCTTCTTTACGGCCCTCCCGGGTGCGGGAAAACATATATCGTAAAAGCTTTGGCAGGAGAAATACGTTGGCCGTTCATCAATGCAACCTGCGGGAATCTAATCGCGAGGTACTCTGGTCAAACAGAAAACAACATACACCTGCTGTTTGAAAAATGTCGAGAATTTGCAAAACTCAGAAGTCACGGCGTGATACTCTTTTTGGACGAAATCGATGCATTAGGTTTCAGGCGGGATGAAATGTCGTCAGGTGAGGCAGGATACTTGATGGTCGTCGACACCATCCTATCTGAGCTTGACGGCATATCCGCAAACGAAAAAGTCTTTGTCATAGGTGCGACAAATGCCCCCTGGCGGGTTGATCCGGCAATTAAAAGACCTGGACGATTTGATAACTGCATTTTCGTTGCGCCCCCTGACGCGAAGACTAGAAAGGAATTATTCAGGTTATACACGAGGAATCTTCCCCTCTCAAGTGACGTTGACCTTGAGGGATTTGCTGAAA
This sequence comes from Candidatus Altarchaeota archaeon, assembly GCA_043820265.1. Classification (GTDB taxonomy): domain Archaea; phylum Altiarchaeota; class Altiarchaeia; order IMC4; family JBDREA01; genus JBDREA01. Next base: position 12,692 of record JBDREA010000127.1, read on the forward strand.
AAACAATGAATTATTCGGGTGCTGACATAAAGGAGGTATGCAATGCTTCAGCAGAGATACCTTGGAAGCTGGCAATTAAGACAAAAAAGGCGAGAAGAATCCGTATGGAGGACTTTAATATTGCATTGGAAAAAACTCCTTCTTCGCTTCTGGAGTGGTATGTTATGGTCAGGGAAAAAGGGGTTGATAAGAGTTATGAAAACATTTTCCCCAATCTATCCATATCTGTAGATGAATTTTTTAATAGGAGTAAATTAAAAGGGCAATCCGGGATGAAAGGATATGCGTAGTTTTTTTTAGAAAGAGTATCACTTTAAACCAATCCATATCTTTGCTGCCCTGTGGAGGGCTGTTATGTTTCCTGCGAGGGCGAACCAGAGCATCATGTACTCAAGAACACTGAATCCGTAGATCTCGGCATAACCCGCAGAGATAGCCAAGTATTGGAGGACGATCGCCGCCATAAGTATTACCTGACGGTCGACGCGTGCCAGAAGTCCGCTGTAGACCCGTCCGATTCCAAGTGCTTGGGCCTGTGTCCCCATGTAGCTTGTCATCAGCACACCTGTGACTGCGAAGAATCCAATCCACTCAGTGCAGTATTCACTAAATGATATCCCTATTAGAACGAAGAGGTCAGCATACCTATCTCCTACGTGGTCGAGAAAATCTCCCCGTTTTGTTTCTTTGCCATGGATTTTTGCCACCTTTCCGTCCAGGGCATCAAGATAAGAATTGGAGAAAATGAGCACAAATGCAAACAAGAGAAGGATTTGCTGGCTAAGATAAAGGGATAAGCCTCCGAGAAATGCGAATACCAGAGACACCAATGTTATCATGTTGGGATCCGTTGTCGGCAATCTTTTTGCAACAGGCGCTAGAAAACAATCCACTGTATGCCGGTATTTATCGAGAACCATAGTATAACCAATTTAGACCTATTTCATTTTTAAACGGATAGGGACCATTATTGGTTAGTGAGGTTTATTTAACTAAAAAATCAGACAATTTCAGTAAAATTGGTGTCGGATAATTTTATAATCATGTTTTTGGATTTAAGGAGGTTCTAATATCAAATATTATTTTCTGCGAATTTCTCGTAGTAATATTAGTGTATAAATAAAATGGAGGTGAGGTCGAAATGGTAGAAGGCACAGTAAAGTTTTTTAATACATCAAAGAGCTTTGGATTCATCAACGGAGATGACGGCACGGACTACTTTGTCCACGTAAGCGGTATTGCTGATGGGAAGTCTATCAACGAAGGAGATAGAGTTTCATTTGACATTGTTGAAGGCGATCGCGGACCAAAAGCTGAAAACGTAAAGAAGTTATAGAAAACAGGTACCTCACCTTAGATCTATCTTCATTACATTTTTCTTTTTTTATTTTTTCTTTTGTTAGCGGTAGAAAGCAATTATATGTACGCAGTACTTAGTTGTTTTTATTATTTGATTTGGAATTGTTTTATCTCTAAAATGATCTCTTTTGAAGGCCTTGACTACGACAAGGGAGTAAAGCAGGAATGGCTTGTAACCAACGGCTTAGGAGGCTACAGCTCTTCGACTGCAATAGGGGTGAACAGCCGAAAGTACCATGGACTATTGATTGCTGCATTAAATCCTCCTGTCGACAGATACCAGATGGTAGCTAAAGTCGAGGAATTAGTAGTTACTAATAAAAGTCATCATCTTTCAGTAAACAAGTATCTGAACTTAGTGCATCCGCAAGGTCACACACTCCTGAAAAAATTCATCTTTGAAGACTATCCAGTATTCAAGTATGAAATTCCAGACGTCTCAATCGAGAAGAGTGTGGCAATGGTTTATGGTTTAAACTCTACGGTTGTAAACTACAATATCACCTCAAAGACCTCTGGGATATTGGAGGTCCAACCTCTCGTTAATTGCAGAAGCATTAATTCAAACACACATAGATCGCAGATACAGTGGGACATGAAAAGGAAACCCTTATCCAAGGGCGAAATAATCAGCTTCTATGACGGATCCCCTCATCTTCTAGTCTCTTCGGATTATGCCACCTATTCAACAGCAAACGACTGGAATAACAACATACTATATGAATGGGAGTTGGAGAGAGGATACGACCATCTAGAAGACCTGTTTTCCTGTGGGAAATTCACATATAAATTCAAAAAGGGCAGAAACGACTTCAACTTATATTTTGCAGCAGAAAAAAATGACTCGGATTTAGTGACCATTAATTTACGACTCCAAAGACAAGGAAAAGCATTACTCATCTCAGAGAAGAATCGAAGGCAAAGGCTCGTTGACGATTTCTATAGGCTCAGGCGCAGGCAAAGAAGGAACGAACTCCTCTCAGACCTCATCAAAGCGGCAGACCAATTTATCGTGAAGAGGAAGGCGACTCGAGATAAATCCATCATTGCAGGATACCCCTGGTTTACCGACTGGGGAAGAGATACGATGATCGCATTACGAGGTCTCTGTCTTTCATTGGGTAGATTCGATGACGCAAAAAGCATTCTTCAAAGGTTCGCTAAACATATGAGAAATGGTTTAATACCAAACAGGTTCACCGATGACGGTGGCGCAGACTACAACACAGTCGATGCCTCACTCTGGTTCATAGTTGCCGCCCACGAATACTTCAAGTACACAAACGACAAGGCATTCCTCAAAGACATCCTCCCGAAACTGGAGGAAGTCGTTGACAACTACAAAAAAGGCACTGACTACGGGATATCAATGGATGAAGACAGCCTCATACAATGCACAGATTCAAATCTTAATCTGACTTGGATGGATGCTATGTCGGAGGGCGAAGTATTCACTCCCCGCACCGGAAAACCGGTTGAAATCCAAGCCCTGTGGTATGACAGCCTGATGATAATGGCAGATTTATCAACCGATCAAAAAAAGAAAAAGAGCTACATTGAACTTTCTAAGAAGGTGAAGGAAAGCTTTAACGAAAAATTCTGGAACGAAGAGGAAGACTGCCTATTTGACGTCGTAAGCGGAGACTGGACGGATGGTTCGATCAGGCCAAACCAGATATTGGCTGTGTCAATACGATATTCAATCCTTAAACGACAAAGGGAGAAAGCAGTGGTTTTAAAGGTAAAAGACAAGCTTTGGACCCCGGTCGGGCTTAGGACTCTACCAACCAATGATCCCAGATACAGAGGGCTTTATCGCGGAAGCCAATACGAAAGAGATAAAGCATACCATCAAGGAACCATTTGGCCCTGGCTTCTGGGACCATACTGGAGAAGCCTTCTTAAGACATCCGATTATTCGCCTGAGATAAAGCATGAAGTCTGGAAGGAGATCATGAGGTTATCCGAGAACATGGGAGAGCACGGAATCGGAACCTTCAGCGAAATCTTCGAATCAGACACTTTAAGACCCGACGGATGCTTCGCCCAGGCATGGAGCGTCTCAGAGATAATTAGAACGCTGACATTGGTAATCTAAAACAGAATAAACAATTACTTGGCTTTGTAGAAATGCTTGATTTTTGAGGAGGTCAATCTATGAAGCTGTTTGCTCCATAGATTATTTGGAGATTATAAATGACTTCCTCAAGTGATTATGAAAACCAGTATTTAAGGCTGGTTGCGGACTTGGGGG
>JBDREA010000128.1:0-30958 GCA_043820265.1 Candidatus Altarchaeota archaeon
CCCTCCTTTGTGGACTTCCGCGATTTTCAGGCTTATCGCTAATCCAAGTCCTGTTCCCCCGTATTTGCGGCTTTTAGTTGCCTCCACCTGATAGAAGCGATCAAATATCTTGGCTTGTTTGTCTTTGGGGATGCCAACTCCATTGTCCTGCACTTCGAAAACAATGTCTTTTCCTTTTGCCTTGGCTATTAGCTTTACATCCCCCTTCTTTTCGCTTGTGAATTTGATGGCATTGTTTGTCAGGTTGTATACTAGACGGGTTACCGCTTCCTCGTCCCCCATGATCTTTGGAAGCCCCTTCCCATCTTCTGTTTTTAGGGTCACTTCATTTTGTTTTGCATAGGGTCCGAGGTCGTCCATAACATCTGAGATTATCTTTGAGGGATCGAGTTCCACCATGTTAAATACTTGTTTTCCGGCGTCCAGTCGGGCTAGTTCGAGGATTTCTTCTATGAGTTTCTTTAGGTGGTTGGCTTCATGGAGGACGATGCGCAGGTCCTCTTTTTCTTCATCGTCGATTTTTTCGGCCAGTTCGTCCTGGAGGAGTTGGCTTAAACCGATGATGGAGGTCAATGGAGTCTTGAGCTCGTGGGATGTGATAGCCAGAAAGTCGTCTTTCGCCTGGTCGGCTTCCTTTAAGTCCTTCAGGGCCTTGCGCAATTCCTTCGTTCCCTCCTTTACTTTCCTGTCCACCACCGCTTTTGACTCTTGGAGGTCTTCCATCATGTTCAGCAGCGCAGCCCTTGTCTTGTCCAGCTCATCGACCTTTGCATTTAGTTCCGTCGTCCTTTCCACAACCACATCCTCTAGTATTTCCGAGTGCTCTTTTATCTCTGCTCTAGACTCTTTTAAGTCCGATGCCATCTTGTTGAGGGCGAACGCTAGTTCTCCAATCTCGTCTTCGGTTTCGACTTTGATTTTGTAGTCGAGGTCGCCTTTTCCAATGAGTCTCACCCCCTTAGTTAATTGTTTGACAGGCTTTATGATGTTTCTTGACAGATAGAACGAAATCACAATGATAGCCCCCAAAATGGATATGGAAGTGAAAACGTTCAATAAAATGGCTTGTCGAAAAACAACCTGCAAGTGTTGTAGTGAGAAACCAAGCCAGAAAGTGTAACCCGAAGTAGAAGGAGAGACAACTACTTTTATGTTTTCATCGTTGTAGACATCATCTAGGACTATTGATTTATTTGTGTGGATGGCTGGTGTTTTGATGAATTTTCCCATCTCCTTTCTGTCAGTTGAAAGGTATATTTCGCCATTGGACTTCACTATCCTGATGTAGACGATGTCTTCATATTCCACTACTTCCTTGATTAGTTCGTATTTGTAGGCCAGCCCGGCTTTCGCCACTGCCACGTCAAATGTTGTTGCCAAGAACTCGTTTAACAAGATTTTCTCGTCGAATATCATATCCCTCATGTGGGACTGCTCTCGCACCACATTCAACGAAGTGTACATGAAGCTGATGAATACTGCAGTCAACAAAATCGACAGAGTGATCTTCCGGTGGAATGTTAATTTTGGCATGGTATACTCTCGGCGGCTTTTGCTAACCTACATCTGCACACATACTTTTAATTGGCTTTATGAGTTCTAAGGTCCTGACGAACTGTGTTCTGCTTGCACCATTGTTATCTGCAGTTCATCGGGCATGTTGTTTACCGTAATACTCTGTTTTTCTATGATTTCCTTGGTTATCCTACCCCCTTTGTTCATCATAAAGTACTGTCCAGGGATTTTGTCTTGCAGGTAGCCCATGACTTCCCACTGGGATAGGATGGGGGGGTTGTATAGTTCTATGATTTTATTCATGTCATCGAAGTCGAAGTGGTCTAGGTGTCCGTGTGTGATCAAAAGCAGGTCGACTCTCTCGAAAACCGACATGTCTTTGTATTTCGCAGGGGTGTCTGGGTTAGGTGTGAACCAGGGGTCTATTACAATTCTTGTGCCGGTCGGAGATACGATGAAGAATCCGCCGTGCCCCAGCCAGGTAATCTTTATCCCTTCTATCTCCCTTTCGACTCCAGTTTCCAAGGCTATTGGCGTTGCCCTCGTCTCTCCGTTTTCCCTTCGCTGGTTCACCAGCTTCACGAATTCGTCGGGGGTCTGCTCTAAGAACGGGAATATTCTATAGTGGTATGGGATGACGTATTCAGGATCTATCCAAGTCGTTGCAAATGCTGCATCTGCGGAGTCCATCGTGAAGACATTTCCGATGGGGATTAAGGCCACGTCTGGCTTATAGTAGTCCCTTATGACCTGCTTCATATCGCCGAACAAGCACGTATCGCCGGATAGGTAGAGTACTTTTCCGTTTTCGAATTTAATCACGAATCCATTGCTTGTGCCCGTGTAAATAGGGCCATTGGATTCAGGCGCCACTAATGTGGCCGGCGCCACCTCGCTTATCTCAATGCCTGTTTTCTCCGGCGTTTTCAAATATCCTGCTATCGAAATCACCAATGCAATTACTGCAATAACCAAAACCAGGGTTGTTGTATCTGTTTTTTTCATGTTCATACCTCCTATTAACTCATTCTTTTGTTATTTATTCCCTTCTAGTTCTTTTATCTTCTTTTTGAGTTCCGCCATCTTTAATTCTCTTCCGATGGCCATTTTCTCGAATATTTCGAGTTCATGGACCTTGATTTTGAGTTCGTCGATGGTTTCCTCCCGCAAGGCTAAGTTCAGGTCTGTCTGGGTTACGATGCCTACAAGATTCTCTTTTTCCATTATAGGAAGCCTGCGGAATCCACCATCTCTCATAATCTTGCTTGCCTCAAATACGTTGACCTCAGGTTTAACAGTCACAACCGAGGACGTCATAACATCCATTATCCTCATTTTTCTGAGGTCCCTATTCTCTGCGGTCATAGCTATTAGGTAATCTCTCTCGGTTATTATGCCAACAACCTTTTCTTCCTTGACCACCACAAGTGAACCGATGTTGTGTTTTACCATCCTCCGCGCCGCTTCCAGCAGGCTCTCCTCCTCCCAAGTAGTTATCACCGGATGAGACATAGCATCTCTAACTCTTTTCATTTTGACTTCCTCCTGGGTTTCCCCTCTAGCTCCCTTATCCGTTTTTTTAGTTCCGTCATCTTGAGTTCTTGGCGAGCAGCCATTTCCATAGTGGCGTGTATCTTATCGTTTTTCCCTTTACTTTCTCTCTTCCCTCGCAGTTTTCTGTTATTACTAGAAGATTGTTGCACTGTAGTTCCTCGCCTGCTTTGAATAGGGCTTTTGTCTCCCTTTTATGTGTGTCGTAGTCGCTTGTATCCCAGCAGGCTTGGATTAGCTGTTTGACCTTTAATCCCTCCTTTAAGACGAAGTCGACTTCATATCCCTCCTTCGACTTCCAGTAGTACATCTTTGTTTTCTTGTTTTCCAGGGATTCCCTGTATAGGTGTATGGCGACGGAGTTTTCGAGCATCCTGCCTTTGTCTTCCGAGAATTTGAAGCCGAAGTAGTTGACGAAGCCGTTGTCTATGCAGTAGATTTTTCTGGGGTATTGGAGTTGGTCTTTGGCTTTGTATGAGAATATCTGGGTGTCGAAGAATATGAAAGAGTCTTTCATCAACCAGAAGTATTTTTCTAGTGTGGGTACGGAGACTTTTATTCCCCTGTTTTTCAGCAGCTTAGAGAGTTTCGTGAAGCTTGTCAGCTTTGCGACGTAGCTTGTGAGGAAGTATGCGATGTCTTCGACGACTTCCTTGTGCTTGACCTTTGGCGTGATGTCTCTGTTTATTACGTCTAGAAGCAGTGTTTCTATTAATTCGTCGTTTTTCGTTAGGACGACTTCCGGGAAGCCGCCGAGGGTTAGGTATTGCTTCAGGTGTTTTTCTATTTTCGCTCTCTCTTTTTCGGTAACTATTCCCCTGTATTCTACCCCGTTGAATTCCAGGTATTCTGCGAAGCTTAATGGGAAGACGAGGGTTGTCAGATGTCTTCCGGTGAGCAGGTGGCTTAGCTTTGATTTTGTGAGTTTTGACGTGGACCCGGAGATGAATATCTTTATCCTGCCTTTGAATTCATCGTATATGCTTCTGACGTAGTTTTCCCAGCCCTGTATTTTCTGCACTTCGTCGAGGAACACGTATATCTGCCCGGATTTGTCTAGTAGCCCTTCTTCGTGTATTATCTCGACGAGGTAGTTGAAGTATTCGGGGTTTAGGGGGAATAGTTTTCTGTTTTCGAAGTTGATGTAGATGATTGCCTTTCTCTCTTCTTTCTCGCGGAGTTTTTTTATGGTGGAGTACATCAGGGATGTTTTTCCTGCTCTTCTTGGACCTACTACGTCGTTTATCAGGTCGCCTTTGATTTTAAGCTCGGTTTTTCTTTTTTTGACTTCCGGTAGGCTGTTCCGCCACTGCTCTTCTATACAAATCCTTAATCTGTTTTTACGATTCTCCATATTATCGTTAAATTGACTTTATGATATATAAACAACTACTTCTGCTCCTCCAGCTCCTTTACTCTCTCTTTGAGCTCAATCATCTTCAGCTCACGGTCGACCATGAACTTGTTCATCTCCTTCAACTCCTCGTTTTTTGCCTTCATTGCCTCTATGTCCTTTTTATGTTGTTGGTTGAGTTCCGTGACTTTTTTAACATATTCTTCAACAACCTTGGGTATATCCCCTGAGAGTACGTCTTTTTTTAGATTGTCAATGGTTTCTTCGGTCATCCTAAGCCATAAATCTGTTTCTGTAACTATGCCGACGAGTTTGCCTTCATCGACAACTGGCAACCTGCGGAATTCTTGAGCTGCCATAATTTTGCTTGCATCATTTAGGCTGTCGGTCGGTTTAATCGTCAATGTAGGAGAGGTCATGACGTCCTTCACTTGCAGTTCTCGATAATCTTTCTCTTGCGCGATTATCTTACGGAACATGTCTCTTTCAGTGATTATGCCCACTATTTCTTCTTTGTGAAGAACCACAAGTGAACCAATCCCCTCTTTTGCCATCTTCTTTGCGGCCTCGACAATAGTCATCTCTGGATCGGCTGCAAACACGGTCTCAGACATAACGTCCTTTACCGCAGTCATCTTATCTCAGGACCCCCGGTTTTACCCAACTGTTTTTCGAGTTCCTTGATTTTCTTCTTTAATTCAATCATCTTGAGTTCGCGGTCGACAGTCACCTTTTGGAAGCGTTCGAGTTCGCTGAGCCGTTTATTCAATTCCTCCTCTGCCCGTTTTCGGTCGGTGACGTCCCGGAGTATGCCTATAGTCCCAATAATGCCTCCTTTTTCGTCGCGTTGGAATCTTCCAGTTTCTTCAAACCAATGGGGTTCTCCTTCCTTGTCAACCATCCTAAATGATGTAGGAAACCCCTTTCCGGTCTTCACACATTCCTTGACTCCTTGAACGAATTTTTTCTTGTCGTCTTTGTAGAGGAACTCTGCGAAGGGTCTCGTTATGACTTCATCCTGGGAATATCCCATTCTTTCCACTTGGTGGCTGATGTATGTGACAACACCCCCTGTATCCATTGCGTAAATGATGTCTTGTGTGTTTTCGATGAGGGATCGGTACCTCTCCTCACTTTCCTGGAGCTTGTATTCCATGCTTTTTCGTTCAGATAGGTCGCGGGAGACGAATGCAAGCGACTGCGGTTTTCCTGCGGTGTCTCGGATGATTGATATGTTCTCCCAGACGGGGAACTTAAGACCTTGTTTGGTTGTGTATTCTGTCTCCTGAGATATTGTACCAGTCGCTGTGTTGAGGACGGAAGATGCCTTAACCCACTGGTCTTGGCTTGTGATTTTCCGGTAGGATTCCTCGTAGAGGGTGTTTCGAGTATACCCGAGGCGGCGTTCGCTGTGCTGGTTTACATAGTCAATTTTTCCCTCCAAGTCTGTGATGAACACAATTTCATTCAATCCCTTGAAGGCCGTCGAAAACCACGACAATTCCTCCTCTGCTTTTTTGCGGTCGGTGATGTCCCGGTAGGCACTTAAAAACATTTTGCGGCCTTTGTAGGGAACCAACGTTGTTGAGACGATGACGTTTCTGGTCTCCCCGCTTTTTGTTTGAATCGTCGTTTCTGATTTCTGGTCCTCACCCGTCTCTAGGATATTTTTAATTGTCTCAGATGCTTGCCAGTGTTCTTCGGGATTTGGGTGTATCAACGCATTAAAATCACCGCAGGCATTCGCCTCTTCCTTCGAATAGCCTGTCAGGTTCTCCATTTCTGAGTTGAAGACGTAGAAATGCCCTGATGCGTCGCTGAATATTATCCCGTCTCTCACCGACTCGAGGACTGTGTGCAACTGCTCCTCACTCGCCCTTATCGCCTCCTCGGCACGCTTCTGCTCGGTGATGTCTCTGACTGTTGCTTGGAGGAGTTGTTTGCCTTCTATTTCAATGCGGGTGAGGAGGACGGTGACGGGGAAGTCTTCGTTATTCAATGTTTTGTGAATCCACTCGAAGAAGTTGGATCCCTCCTTCATCGCCTTCATTATCATCTCTGGCGCCTTCACCGAAGAAGGCTTACCGTCGGGCTGGGTTTCGGGTGAAACGTTCCAGGGGCCAAGAGAAGTGAACTCTGCTTCGTCTTTGGCCTTGAACATGTCGATAGTAGCTTTGTTTGCTGCCGTGAACTTCCAGGTTGGGGGGGCTAGCATCATGATGGCATCCCTTGATGACTCAAACAAAGTCCTGTATTTCTGCTCTTTTTCAATTAGGGTTTCTTCAGCAATTTTTCTGTTTGTGATGTCTTTGGCGATGCCGGCGATGGCGTAGGGTTTTCCTTGTTCGTCTTTTAGGAGGGTGGTGGTCATCATCGTGGGGAAGGGTGTGCCGTCTTTTCTGATGTGGCCTACTTCGTCTGTGTGGGATCCTTTCTCTTTGACTTTTTCGTTGAATGGCGTTACGTCCCTTTCGAGCTGCTCCTGGTTGTGGAAGATTTTGAGTTGTTTACCGAGCAGTTCCTTGCCGGATTCGTAGCCGTGCATGTCGGCCCAAGCAGGATTGACGAACAACAGATTTCCCTCCAAGTCGGCAACGGCCATGCCCTCAGAGGACTGCTCTACGACAGACGATAACCGCCTCAACTTTTCTTCCGACTGCTTGTGTTCGGTGATGTCTCTAAGGAAAACAATTAATCGACCTCCGCTTTCATTGGAATAAGTTGCACTGACCTCAACATCAATAATCTTGCCATCCTTTCGTCTTTGGCGTGTTTCAAAACGGTCGTGTCCGTCCTCGATTATTTGTTTTATGTGTCTGGCCGTGTCTTCGGGCTTTTCTACTGCCTCGGCATCAGATATGGACATTTTGAGCAATTCTTCACGGGAGTATCCCAGCATCTGACAGTATGCCCCGTTAACATCGATGATTCTGCCGTCCATATCGTTAATCCAGAAACCATCAAGAGACGTTTGAACAATATTACGATGATGCTCCTCGCTGTCCCGCAGGACCTCTTCCGCCTCTTTTCGTTCGGTGATGTCTAAGATGATACCTTGGTAGTGGGTGATTTCTCCTTTTTTGTCCCGCCGAATCCAAGTGCGGTCATCCGTCCATTTTACTTTTCCGTCTTTGGTGACAATCCTGTATTCTTGGGTGAATTCTTCTCGTCTCTGGTCTTGACTGTATTTTTCTACTTCATGGCCTACTCTTTCTAGGTCGTCGGGGTGGACTGTTTTGGCATAGGACACCTTACCCGAGACAAATTCTTCGGCTGAGTAGCCGAACAACTCCCCCACATTCTCGGAGACATATTCAACAGGCCAACCTTCATCATTCTTCCACAAGAATACAACTACTGGGCTCCGGTTGATGATGCCGTAAAATTCCTTCAGTTTCTCCTCGGCTTCCAAGCCACCTTCCCCTTTGAGTCTAGAATCAGAACCCATTTTATCTAGAAATCGGACTTCAAGGCGAACCAACCTCGTTACAGTATGTGGGGGAATATTAAAAAAGAGTTTATGGGCTGGAAGAAACCTTGAATCCCCCGCCTCAACTAGGGTTTGGCAGAAACCTACCCTAGGCGCTCAAGGGTCTTTTAAACTTTACTTTTCCACCTCCCTTCTGATGTTGTGAGTGATCACTCGGATTTTGTTTTTCAGCAGTGTTTTGCTTTTTTCAGTTCTGTGTCTGAGGTGTCTGGGGTCATGGTGGTGATGGGGTGGGATGATACCTTAATGATTTCATGAAGAAATAGTTGTTGATAAAAACAACAAGTATATATTCAGGTATTCCCCATGGAATACCTCAGGATGCCCAAAATTTGCGTTGAGATACCGGCAGAAATTATCGCTGACCTCAGATGCCACGTCGGAGACGACAAGAAGTTCGTCAATCTTAGCGATGCAATCCGCACGGCATGCAGAAAACTCCTGGACCGCCTGGATGAAATTGACGAATATCACGAAAGAAAAATTATTAAAACGAAAAAATGAAGATAGGCCGAACCTTCCACTTTGATTCAAGCCATCATCTAGCCAACTACAAAGGAGCCTGCGAGCGGGTCCACGGCCACACCTACAGGCTTGAAGTTGTCATCACAGACGAGGTGAAGGACGATGGGATGGTGCTTGACTTCGAGGAATTAAAAAATATCATCAAAGAAAAGGTCCTTGAGAAGCTGGATCACAGGGACCTAAACGAGGTTCTTCCCAATCCGACCGCAGAAAACATCGCAAGCTGGATTTGGGACAATCTATCAAACGATTTGTCTTTAAACTCCATCAAACTCTGGGAGGGCCATGGCAAGTGGGTAGAGATCGAAAAGTGAAGGCTGTTTGTCTGGTATCTGGGGGATTGGACAGCTGCGTTGCTTCTGCCATCGCAAGCAAAGATTGCGGCGAGTTGTACTTCCTGCACATCAACTACGGCCAAAGGACCGAGGAACGCGAGAAAAGAGCCTTTCATGAATTAGCCAAGCATTTTAACACCTTAAAAACATTGGAAGTCGATGTGGCCTTTTTGAAAGAGATAGGCGGAAGCAGCTTAACCGACGATACACTAGTTGTGCCTAAAGCAGACCTTCAAAGAAAAGATATTCCATCAACCTACATTCCCTTCCGTAACGCAAACATCCTATCGATAGCAGTTAGCTGGGCTGAAGTCTTAGGTGCTAATAGGATTTATTTCGGCGCGGTCGAAGAGGATTCGTCCGGCTACCCTGATTGCAGGGAATCCTTCGTGGAAAAATTCAATGAAGTAATAGTTGAGGGGACAAAGCCAGAAACCAAAATAGAAATCAAAACTCCCCTCATCCACCTCTCAAAAAAGGAAATAGTTAAAAAAGGAAAGGAACTCAAGGCTCCCTTCCACCTGACTTGGAGCTGCTACCAGAGCAACGGACCTAAGGCGTGCGGGGTCTGCGACAGCTGCGCGCTGAGAAGGAGAGGATTCCAAAAGGCAGGATTGGAGGATTCCATCGAATACGAAAAATGAGAATCTATGAGATCTTTGCGTCCATCCAGGGAGAGGGTTTATATGTTGGAACACCACAGGTTTTCGTGAGGGTCGCAGGATGCAACATCAGATGCGTATGGTGCGATTCGAAGAAGGCGTGGGGAACTGGAAAAGACATGTCTGTGAAAGAAGTACTCGCCAGAATCGAGTCGTTTAGGTTAAAGAGCGTTTGTATCACAGGCGGCGAACCTCTCGTTCAGATCAAAGAGCTGGGGGAGTTAGTCGGAGAGCTCAAGAAGAAAGGATACTTCGTCCTTCTTGAGACCAACGGCACGATCTTTGACGAAGAGATCTTTTCTTTGGTCGACTGCGTGGACATGGATGTGAAAGCTCCGAGTTCTGGTGAGCAAAGCAATGAATCAATAATTGAAAAACTCAAACCCAAAGATTATGTAAAGGTCGTAGTCGGGACCGATGAAGACTTTCTGTTCGCAAAAAAAATCCGAAAAAAATCGAAGGTCTCCGTTGTCATACAGCCGGAAGCGGAATCTGATTGGAAAAACATCGCGCAAAAAGTCGTCAATGAAAGATTGGACGTCAGAGTGATCCCGCAAATCCATAAAATCCTAAAAGTAGAATGAGCCTGAACGCAGAAACCCAGGAAAAACACCCGGATGTCAGGGAAGATTTACAGTCAGTTGGAGTAACCAATCTTAGAACAATAGTCGAAACAAAATGGAAGGGAAAAATCTATCGGTTCACCCCGACTATCGAGATAACAGTGGATCTTCCCAGAGAAAAGAAAGGCGTCCACATGAGCAGGTTAGTGGAATCCATAACTGAAATACTTGAAGAAGAGACATTAGGCGCCCACACAAGCTTTGAAGAAATTCAAAGAAGCATCTTGGATAGGCTGGCGAAAAAGCATCCATACAAAAAAGGGAGGATAATATTTCAGACAGAACTGGTTGTTGCCGCAAAGACTCCGGTCACCGGAAAAACTACGATGGAAGCTCACGAAGTCGAGGTAGAGGTTTCACGCACAGAATCATCCTGGCAAAAAAGGCTGAAAGTCAAGGTCCTTGGAAACACCGTGTGCCCCCACGCCCTGAAAAACAACAAAGGCAAAACGCACATTCAAAGGGCGGTGGGTACGCTTGAGATAGAAACGGTTTTTGATAACCCAATCGAACTCGAGGACATGATAAAAACCGTTGAATGCTCTTTTCCGAGCCCAGTCTACACCCTTCTGAAAAGTGACGATGAAAACTTCGTGGTCGAAACTATGTATGATAATCCGATGTTCGTTGAGGATGTGACGAGAAACATGATTTCTGCGGCAAAGAAAAAATACGGGAATTCTGATATTTTTGTTTCAGTCGTAAGCGAAGAAAGCATTCACCGACATGATGTGAAGGCGGAAGCCTATGCAAAGACTTGAATGGTTTTTCCTTCAATATTGCTTTCGTTGTTACTGAATTCAGGGGGTTAGAGGTCTCCCAGAAAAGGGATTTTTTCAGTGATCCTATTCCCTTGATACCTGGGGCCATAGACGAATCCGTACATCGTCCCCATAAAGTATGCTGTTTGCCTTAGCACTTCCAGAAATGGCCTAGCTATTGTGTATTCTGTGTTTTTTAGAAATTTGCAGTTTAAAATGTGAAACGGCAAAATGACGACATTATAAGCTATCCTTCTGGCTCCGAGAAATAGTGCCTTTCCAACGCCGAAGTGTTTTTGATATTTTGTCGAAAGATAAGCGTGTCCCCTACCATACCAGAACTGTTGGTAAAATAGGCCGAACAATGTTGAGCGGTGTCTGTGGCAGACAATGGCGCTTTCTTTGTAGGCAAGTATGTATCCCGCCAATCTTATCCTTATGCCAAGGTCGGTGTCGACATGGCTTATTAGTTCTTCGTCGAATCCTCCAACTTGTATTAGAACGTTTTTTTTATAGGAGGCGTTTGCAGTAACGATAAAGTAATCGATGAATTTTTGCTGGTTGATGAGGCCCGCATCCTCTGAGTACTTTTCGACTATTGTTTCTGGTGGGGCACATATTATCTTTCCTCCCACGCCTCCGATCTTTTCATCGGTGTACCCTTTTAGTAGTTCTTCCAGCCATCTCTCATCTGGCACGCAGTCATCGTCTGTTATGCATATGAATTCTCCTTTGGAAGCGTTGATCCCCTTGTTCCTCGCAGTCGCTACGCCGCTATGCTTCTGGATGAAATATCTATGTCTTTTATTGTCTTCCCCACTCCATTCTTCGAGGAAGATCTTTGTTGAGTCTTTGCTTCCGTCATCTATGACTATTATCTCAAAATCGTTTTTGCTAAGGCTTTGCTCTTCAAGTGATTGTAGACACTCCTGCAGCTTTTCGCATCTGTTTCTGGTTGCGATCACGACGCTCGCTTTTATTTTGTGGTGGAATATGTTTCTTAGATCCATCCTCTTTTGATTCCTACTATGTTGTAGGAAATAGATTAATAATATGGCCTTGTAAGCCTTTAGGGTAAATTACCAATTTTTTGATTAATAAACTCAAATATCCTATTATTTTTGGAAATTTAATGTGTTGTATTGGTAGGGGATAAATGTGAATAAAAACAGACGAACCCAGAATAGCCTATTTTTTCTATTAGCACTCACGCTATTAGGCACATGCTCCGCCGAACAACACCAGGGAAACTTCACAAGCATGTATGAATCTACCTACCAGGCCACTTGGAACTACGACGACTACTCGATCACATTCCTTGAACCCGAAGGTAGGTTTCCCTGGGGGGATTACTCGTTTGTCGGAAACTGGGGTTCAGTGACTATAAGCGGACACCCAGATTTCACCGACAAGATGATCTATTATACAAACGCACTTTCAGATGTGAAAGAGGGTGATATAGTAAGGCTTTCCGGAAGAGACATCACTAACTACGCTCACCTCACAAAGATCGGGTTGATAATCGATGATGGGGGCTCAACCGAGAGAGCGTGGGTGAGCGACGGCAACATCACCTCCTACTTTATCGCTCCATCATACAGCGGATTTAATGCAACGGTGTTGGGAAGGGATGTCACAGTCAAAGTCAGCTCCATTGGCTCGAGCTTTTCTGAAATCGTGAATATCATTTCGGTTACAATTGATGATCCAACCAACGTAAGAATTGTTCTCGCCTCAGACCTAGAGATAGAAAGGGACTGGGATGCCATAAGGTACACAACCAATCACCTGGACGATATAACTTCATTTGAGACAGTAAGTCAGGCAGTTAAAGCGGCAGACGGATCATTGAAGGTTTATCTTTACTCAAACCAACCTCTCCTGGGTTATCAAGCCGACAACCAGCAATTAGACACTTATCTTTCGACAGACATTTTAGCGAACACAACCTTTGGGGCCATAAGTGATGCAAGGTCTGCCATCCAGGTTCGAGCAGCACAAACGACACACTTTTACGTAGGGAACTACGTACTTGACAGCGCAACTAGAGCTGACCCATCAATTGAATTGTCTCAACTCCACGATGATCGAATGGAGTTATTAGACCAACTTCCCAGACTTCAAATCCCAGGTTCAGATGATGAAGAGTTCGCCTTCTTCCTATCAAACCTTTACATGGTATCTCTTCTCAACTTTGAAGGAGAGCACATCAGTTATTCAGATACTCTTTCAACCTACGCTACCGACGGACTCATGTGGCTTGCCTATAATCCAGAGTTGATTCCTGAAAAAATCCTTGAGATAAACAATAAGTACCTCGACTATACCGGAGATTCCCAGTACGTTAGCGGAGCACCTGGAATTTTCAGGGGTAAACTGAACAGGCATGGGGGAGCGGGGTACGGATCGACAGCTTTACCTACATGGTATGAGGGAAACATCCCAGACATAACTTTGAAGGACGAATACGGGAACACATTCCATCGTTCCATCTATAGTGACATGTATTCACCAACAATTTTCATGGCTTCCATCAGAAATATGTATGATCTGACAGGGAATCTTTCTGTTATAACAGACAGGTCCACCCAAATAGACAATCTCTTTGACATGCTAAAAAGATTCGATTCAGAATATGATAGCATCTATGGCGAAGACGGAAACCTTTATCCAAACATATTCATCCCAATGGGTGGAACAGGTGACATCCCTGGAGAGTTCCCCTCAGAGACTACTCAGTTGATTTTCGCTTATCAGGATTATGTGTACATGCTTAGACTACAGGGTAGAAACACTGAAGCCGATCAAATAGAAACTGATTTAATCCAGCCAATGATAGACGGATTCGACGCATACTTCTGGGATGAATCATTCGGATTCTATGTTGGGAAAGCAGACCAGAGGGCGGCGACGATCGGAAGCAGCATCTCTCCCGGCACAAAGTACCTCGACCGAAACAGCGAAGTACTGATAGGCCCCATCGATAGGGATCTTGGAGACAACCATCTTCCAGAGCTTATGACAAAATTCAACAGCGACGTCTTCAACGACGAATACGGCACACACTGGACCTCAAAGGACAGCCTTCACTATTATAATCGAAGTGGCCTCTACAACGGCGAAGAAATGGAGGGAGGATACTTCCTTTTACCCACTGCCTGGACCGCCATAGGTAACTACCAAATCGGCGACGGTAACCTGGGAGACGAATACCTGAAAAGGTTCTCCCAACTCGAGATAAAATATGGGATGTATGAGTTCATGGAAGTCCCATTCAACACGGCAAGTAATCCGATAAGGACGAGCTGGAACAACGTGTATGTGGAAGTGCCTTACGGGTCGTACTGGGCGCTAAGGGAAGCTATCGGATTAACAAGGGATGGAATAGATGTGACATTTTCACCTAAGATGCTTCAAGGATTTGAAGCCGAAGGAATCTCGATCACAGCCGAAGGACTGACCGCATACGTGAATATCACTAAAAACGCTCAGGGAATTGTGCTTGACATCGACTCAAACGAAGGATTAAACCTCGAGTTGATTGCTCCACCTTATTCGATCTCGGGTTATGTAAAAGACATCAACGGGGATCCGATAGAAGATGCAACAGTTGAGTCCGAAGGACTAATCACACAAACCGGGAGCCTCGGATATTATGAGCTTTCCGCTCTTGTAAACGGCACCTATGAAATCAAGGCGTCACAAGGAAATACACTTGAAATAAAAACCGTTACAATTACTGGGAAAAGCATTGTAAACCTGAATTTCTCGCTTGTAGAGCAAGACTTAACAGCTCCAGTAGTTACATTGTTGTCTCCTCCAGACAACTCCCTAGTCGCAAACGGAACATTCGAACTAATGTGTTCTGCTGCCGACAACCGTCAACTCGCAAATGCAACACTCTACTGGAACCTGAGCTTAGGTGCCGGCCAGCAGGCGATACAAAATACAACAACGGGATCAGACGTATATATGAGATGCTTTAATCCTCCTGAATGTACTAGTGTGTACTTCCCTAATCCTCCAACAGGCTACATGTGGGTCGGTGATTATGGTGGAAGTAACAATGAATTTGATGGATTCATGGGCTTCGACTTAACTGGAGTGGACATGGTATCTGAAGCGGAAGTCTGTGTTTACGGCTACTATATGACTACTGAGGGGAGTCTTCGAGATATTCTAATTGATATGATAGATGAATCAGGCGACGACTGTGTCCTGAATTCAGACGACTGGGACTCACCAATCAGGCAGGCCTCGGTAGGCATAATTCCAGCAACTGATGGGGATGACAGATGGTGGTGCTTTGACGTGAGTTCCGCCGTCCAAGCCGCACTTGGAGAAGGCAAAGATTGCATGGCTTTCCGACTCAGATTCAATGGCGGATCAGATCAGGATGAGATAACCGAGAGGAGAGTGTTTTCTACATTTGATGTAACTTTTTCAAGCGTCTACAACAAAGGAGTACCCTACTTGAACTACACCCTAGGCGATCCTGAATGGTATGTCGCAGGCACCAAGCAGCTAACAGGTACCTCAGATACTGCATCTTTCAGTAAAACTGTGGACGAGCTGACCTCGATCAAGTGGAGCTGCGAAGCCTGCGACGAATCAGACAACTGTGCAATAGCTGCTGAAAACTGGACCTTCAACACAAGCCTGACAACGTCTACGTCGACCACTTCAACTTCAACGACTTCGACGAGCACAACATCTACAAGCACCTCCACATCAACCACCTCCTCTACGTCAACGACATCAACGTCCTCAACAACATCAACTCTTCCTGTCCTGATAAACGAGATACTCCCGAATCCTTCAGGTGCAGACGATGCTCCAATGCCAGCTGGAGAATGGTACGAGCTCTTCAATCCAAATCCTTTCTCAATTGATGTAAACGGCTGGATGTTTTCAGATCTTGGCTATGCATTTATGCCCATTACAACCGAGAACACCGGTGGAGGTTCGACAGATATCGGTGCAAACGATTACTTACTGGTCTATCGGAATGGAGACCCCTTTGGTCTGGCAGATGATGGAGACGAAGTATCCTTATTAAAGAACGGTAGCCCAGAAGATACGGTTTTCTATACAGCAGCTTCATATGGTTTTCCAACTTTCCCCGACGACGTCAGCTATGGAAGATTCCCGGACGGATCAGACAACTGGACAATATTTAATATATCAACTCCGGGCGAAACAAATCAATTTCCAACCACCTCCACTTCAACATCCACTTCTACAACCTCGACTTCAACCTCCTCAACCTCGACTTCAACCTCGTCCACGTCCACGTCAACTTCCACAACGAGCTCGACAACATCAATTCCCGTGCTTTCAGGGATAATCTCGGTAACATCTTCTTCAGACGGCCACACAGTTGACGCATCAGATCCGCTTGATGGGTTGGCCGAGTCTGTGGAAACTGGCCTGTATCTGTGGTGTGGTGACTGGCACTTGCCTAGCAGTGCCAATGATAATGCATATAGATGCGAGCTTGCCTTCAACATACAAAGCCTACCTCAAAATACGGTTGATGCCGCAAACATCAGCCTATTCCACTACTTAGTTTCAGGTCAGTCAAAGGATCTTGTAATCGACCACTTCACCTGTGATGGTACAATTGGGGTAGACGACCACTCCGGAAACAACCTGGAGCAAGCCTATACTTCCATCGGAACCTCTCAGGCGACAATCTCAAACGATAAATGGTGGAACTTCGATGCTACAAGTCAGCTGCAATCAGACCTCGACGCCGGACGCGACTTCAGCTGCTATAGACTTAGATGGAGCGATACTGACCAACAGGCATCAGACGATAAAGAAGGAGACAGGATAGTGTTTAATAGCGCCAACTCCCAGGACGCATCAAAGTTCAACAACGCCATTCCATACATGGAATACGGGCTCTTTGAAGGTTCAACAACAACATCCACGTCTACAACTTCGACCTCATCTACGTCAACTTCATCAACAACTTCAACCTCGAGCACAAGCACTTCAACAAGCACTACATCAACGTCGACTAGCTCAACCACAACAACTTTAGACTCAACTCCTCCGGCTGTCGGACTTATCTCCCCTACCAACGATAGTCTAGTGCAGCCGGAGGAGGCATATTTCACATGCAGCGCAACTGAAGACACGTCTCTATCAAACATCCGCTTATACACAAGTCTTGGAACCGGAACAACAGGAAGTCTTATGAACGCAACGGATGATGGATATCTTAGATGCTATAATCCACCAACGTGCACTTCGAAGGGATGGGTGCCCACACAATTTATGATGGTCGGTGACGTAGCAAACATTCCCGATGAATACAGGGGACTCATGGGCTTCGATGTCTCAGAAATAGATGCGGTTTCATCGGCTGAAGTATGCGTTTTCGGATATGTCCGCCAAAATACTCAAGAAGATGTCCTTATTGATATGATAGACGAAGTTGGAGACGATTGTGCTTTTTCCACCGCTGACTGGGATTCACCTGTCCGGGAACTCAATGTGGGAGTAATCCCTGCAGCCGACGGCGACGACAGATGGTGGTGCTTTGATGTTGCAGAGCCAGTCCAAAACGCTTTGGATGCCGGCTTAAGCTGTGCAGCCTTCAGGCTCAGATGGCAAGGCGGTTCAGATCAAGACGCAATTACTGAACGTAGAGTGTTTTCCACATATGATACTCAAGATTCCACTACTCTTGCAGGTGTCTACAACAAAGGCGTACCCTACTTAAACATGACCGTAAACACCAACGTCTGGGGCATCAAACAAACTCTTCCTGCGAGCGGAACATTCATCGAGCAAACGTTCACAGAGACCGGACTTCCACCAAGTTCCTCGTTTGAATGGAACTGCGAGTCCTGCGACATATCAGGCAACTGCGCGAGCGCACCCGAAAACTGGACGGTAAACACAGCTTAGGGTCACTCTTTTTTAGATACTCCTTCCATTTTGTAATGGCATGGCATCTTCTGTCGCCCACGTAATCTGGGAGTACCTCACATTAAGTGAAACCTTCCTTTACGACCAAATTTCGACCATGCGTTCATTTCGGCCTATCGTCTTGACAGACAAGGTCGACAACCTTGAGGTTTTTCCATTCAATCCAATCTATAAGCTTCCAAGAAATTTTGGGCCCCGATTAGTCGAAGACAGGATTTGGTGGCGTCTGACAGGATCAAATCCAACATTTGAGAATGCTGTAAGAAAGGAAAATGTTGAGCTTCTCCACGCCCACTTCGGGCCGACAGGAGTTTATGTAATACCTCTGAAGACGCGAAAGAAGATACCTCTAATCACCTCTTTCTATGGCTATGATGCTTCAAAAGTCCTGCTCGAATCACCAAAGGTGTACGAAAAACTGTTTAGCGAAGGCGAGCGCTTCATAGCGATAAGCGAATACATCCAAGGGAGGATTATCGAAGCCGGATGTCCCAATGAAAAAATCACTCTTCAAAGGTTGGGGATTGACACCCAAAGATTCCCTTTCTCCCCAAGGGTGCCTAAAGAAGGCGAACCAATAAAGCTGCTTCATATTGGTCGGCTGGTTGAAAAGAAAGGGTTAATGATTTTAATCCAAGCTCTCCCTGACGTCTTAAAGGAGCATCCAAATGTTATTCTCGAGGTAATAGGGGATGGGCCTTTGAAGGGAGAAATCGAGAATCTTATCAAAGAGTTGGGAGTTGAAAAATACGTCAAACTTCTTGGAAGTAAAACCAGAGATGAGGTATTGGAGGCAGTGCTCCAGTCCCATGTCATGGTGTTACCAAGCCTCACTGCAAAAGACGGCGACACAGAGGGATTAGGGGTTGTGCTCTTGGAGGCTCAGGCTACCGGGATGCCAGTGGTTTCAACCTTACACAATGGATTACCTGAGACTGTGGTCGACAGGAAGACGGGCCTCCTAGCCAAAGAGGGGGATGTGGAGGATTTAAAGGTCAAGCTCCTGAAGGTATTGGACAACCAGGATCATTGGCCCGTATTCGGCCGGGCTGGGCGAGCCCACGTTGAGGAAAATTTCAACCTGAAAATTCAAGCAGAAAAACTCGAAGAAATTTATAAGGATGTCCTTGAAAAATGAAGAGATACTATGCCTTGTTAAAAGAAAAACACGGAAACCTTAAGGCATATCTTCGGCACTTTCCATACACAGAATTTTTATTTTTTCTAATCCCCCTTTATGCCATGATCGTTGCAATCCCTAAGGCTTATCCTAACTACCTACAAGTTATCCCTTTCATCTTCGGATACGCTTTTGTTTTCATCTACAACGACATATGCGACAAAAACGACTCAAGGGACCGTAATCCAGCCCGAGACGAAGGCCAGCATTCCTTGGCTAAAAAACTCACATTTGGATTCCTTTTTGCATCTTTAATCACTTTCGCCCTCACCTTCCGTTCGCCAGTAGCCTACACCACTTTTATCCTTTATGTTCTTCTTGGATTCGCCTACAGCGGTCTGGGGTTAAGGTTGAAGGAGACGCTGATAGCACCGATCGTAGCGTGTCTTGTAGGGTGGGTGGGGGCACCATTGATAGTGGCATTGGAATACGACCTTTTCACTGAATCATCTATTGCCTTGCTTGTGGGAACATTCCTGTTTGGGGTCTCAAGGGAGATTGCCCACACCGTGATGGACTACGAAGCCGACAAGATCAGCGGATACAAGACATTTGCCGTAATGCTTGGGATCAATCCGTCGATCCTGATCAAATATCTCTTTCTGGTCGCATCCTTTGCAGCCTTCACGAAAGTGACCGTTATATTCCCGTTAGCAATGGTATCCTTCTCCCTGCTCCTCATAGCTTCCCTAATACTGGAATACGGAGTAGACGTCTATCAACCAGCTATCCTCGACGACTTCGTAAGATCGCCCTATGTGGTGATGAAATATTATGTGATCTTTATAACGTGTCTGATCCTCGGATTAAACCTATTTGAAAACATTCTCGTACTCTGGATATACTCTACAGCCAAGAGAGGGTGAACTAGAAACCCTAATCCTCTTTTTTTCTAAACGTGATAACATCCCCTCTTTGGATATCCTGTTTTTTTATTTTTCCCTTTAGGTTTAATCCAATGTCGTCTTCACGGACGGCGATATCCAGGGATTCATGAAACATCTCAATTGTTCCGACTGTTATCTCATTCCCTTTTATCTCTGCGATGTATCCTGGTTTAATATTTCCTCCTTTTACTTTCCCGACGGGAACCAATCCAATACCTGTAATCTCAAAGACTTCAGTTACTTCAAAAACTCCAGAGCTAGCGTCTAAATATCTGTTAAGCAACGATTTCCGTTTCTCCATATGCTCAATTTTTCGTCTTTCGAATTCTTTTAGATCAAATTCTCGAGCTTCTGGTTTCTTTGGTTCATCACTGTATCCGATTCGTTCGTCTCTTCCAAAAAGTCTTCCAAACAATCCCATTTTAATCAACCCCTAATAGCCTCAATTAATCGTCAGTTCAATATAGGGTGGATTAGTATTTGATCCGTCCTGGAAGTAGATACCGTCAGTTAATCCATCGTCTTCGTAGAATGCCTGGTCTTTGTAGTATCTAAAGCATGACCGGGCACGGTCTAAGTCTATGTCTTCCTGAACTTGGGAAGTCGCATCCACGCACCAATATTGGTCGTTTGTGGCAGTGGCAGCCGAGGTGTCGATGAAAGAGAATCCTTCTGTAAGGCTGGGCGTTTGATAATGCTCGGTGAGGGGATTGCCTGAGCAGGATATGTGGTCAACTAGAATGTCTGTTCTCGTCCCTGACAATGTGTAATGGTAAATACACAACTCTGCAGAGGAGAGACTAGCTGAAATACCCCCCAGATCAAATGAGATTATCCCCCTATAATTATTGTCATCTGCTCCCCCACTCCTGTCACCTATGTAAATGTAGTCTCCCAATCCCCCGATTCCATCCCCTGCTCCGTCAAGCGGATCGCTTTGGTCGTAGACGTGGTTGTCGTTTGCATCTTGAGCTGTGATTGTAACGGTTTCCGGGAGGGTGCTCGTCGTAGAAGTCGAGGAAGTCGATGTAGATGAAGTGGATGTAGAAGTGGAGGATGTAGTAGAAGTTGATGAACTAGTAGTAGACGATGTGGAAGTGGAAGTCGACGAAGTAGATGTCGTGCTCGTTGAAGTAGTCGTTGAACCAAGTGCTACTTGAAGGTAAGGTGAATAAGCGCTTTCTCCCTGATTGAAGTATACTCCATCCGTTCCTCCGTCGTTGTGGTAGTCGGCCGAGTCCCTGTAAAACCTGAAACATGAATAATCGCTTCCCAGACCAATGTCAGCTTGCACTTGGTTTGTTGCATCAAAACACCAGTACTTATCGTTAGTGGAAGTCGCAGTAGACGTTGGAAGAATGGAAACAGTCTCATCGATCGGTGAACTGCCATAGTCTCCCTGGTCAGGTGTCCCATCGCAGCTTATGTGGTCTACTTGTGTGTCTTCTGCGCTTCCAAGAGAATAGTAATGGTGGATGCACACTTCTCCGTCGTGGATTGCCGGAACATCCGCCAAGCTGAACGCTACAACAACTCTGTAATCGTTGTCAAAGCTTCCCCCGCCTCGGTCGCCAGTGAAGAGGTATCCTCCAAGTCCGCCTGAACCGTCTCCGATTCCATCAAGTGGATCGCTTGAATCATAGACGTGTATGTCGTTTACATTTTCAGCGTAGACTGTGACTTCAGCTGGCAACGTGCTTGTGGTTGATGTTGAAGATGTTGTGGAAGTAGTCGATGAAATCGTGCTCGAAGAAGTGGATGAGGTCGAGGAAGTGGACGTTGAGGTACTAGTCGTAGAAGTCGAGCTCGAAGACGTGGTGGAAGTAGATGAAGTAGTCGTTGAGCTCGAGCCTGGGCCTTGTTGGTAACCTGTTCTTTGTGCGTTACCTTTTTTCCCGTGCCAATCTTCCCCTGTCACAGGCGTTATTGAAGGCATGTTTAATGCATAAGTGTACCAGTCGTCTGCGCCGATATATAATACTCCATTGGCCACGGCAGGAGACGAGTAAGTCGCTCCTATGTCATCGTATAAATCTACTTCTTCCCCGGTTGTCAGATTATATACTTGCAGGTGATTTGATCCCCTATCGGTGACAAAAACATAACCGTAAGCAATAGCGGGAGTTCCGTAGACGGAGTGGCTTGCACCGCTTTGGGTTGTATTCCAGATTATACGTTCTCCGCATGTTGTATGATCATCAAATTTCTCTGAGATGTTGAGCGCTAGAACATAACCGTCCCTTTCGCTAACAGAGATCAGATAATCTTCAAAGAAAACCGGGCCGGCCTTTACATCCGAATCATAAGTGCAATTCCAAAGCGCCGATCCGTTAATGTCAAATGCATACAAGCCTCCGTTACCATAGGATGCACCTTGATAGATCTTGCAGGTTCTCTCATCGATCGCTGGGGTGCTATCCCAGGTCTTTGGCGTAGGCGAACCCCATTTCTTCGAAAGATCATCTATGCCATAGCAGCCAAAATAATCCCCGTCTAAGTCCGGAGAACTGCCTCCAAAGCATATGATACCGCAAACATCTGAAGCAGCGATTATGCCTCCGTAGGGTCCCGGAACATCCATGTTTTCGGATATCAATGAACAATCTGAAACGTTAAAGGAAGAGAGGTCATTGAATTCATCTCCAAGAAGATATATTACATCGTTGAGTATCACTGGAGCGAACCTGTAATTGCCACTCACATTGCAGATTTGTGTCCCGCTTTGTTTGAATGCGCATACCATGCCAGCCTCTTGACCACCCAAACAAATCCTATCCTCATAAATGAAACCCGTGCTGTCAGTGTTTCCTAGAGAATAATTCCATAACTTACTACCATCTGAGGCGTTCAATGCGAAAACTTTCTGCCAACCCTCACCCGAGCCGAGTGCCTTGGAACCGATGTAGACTATGTTTGCCTCAGCATCATAGATGGGATCAGCGAACTCATCATAGGTTCCAGTCGAATTAGCCCTCCACAACTCCTGAAAGAATCCAATCGTTGAGGTTGTCGAAGTGGAAGTTGACGTAGAAGATGTGGTTGTAATGGAAGTTGAGGTAGTTGATGTTGAAGTTGTTGATGTTGAGGTTGTCGAAGTTGAAGTAGTAGTCGATCCAACCTGTAAACTATAGTCTAAGTAGGGGACCGCATTATTGAATTGGCTTGTGTCGATACTGTCTGCGCTCCTAAACACAATCCTATCCCCTTCTCCGTCGTCAGCCGCGGACTGGTCTAAGTCGCTCCAACGAAGACGATAGCAACTAAAGCTGCGCCCAATGTCCAGGTCGTCTTGAAGCTGGGCTTTGGCATCAAAACTCCACCACTTGCGGTTTGCACTAGTTGCAGTAGATGTGTCCAGTGATGTGTAGGCTTCCTCTAAGTTATTGCCGGAATGGTCATCTATACCAATAGTTCCATCGCATGTGTAATGGTCGACCAATAAGTCATAGAGTTGTCCTGAGACCGCATAATGGTAGAGGTTTACGCTTGCACTGACTACTGGGTCCTGGGAGAGTCCTCCAAGGTCGAATGCTAGCTCACATCTATATATGTCGTCATTGGCACTACTAGGTAAGTGCCAGTCACCACACCAAAGATACAATCCAGTAGCTGGTAACTCAGCTAATCCATCAGGTGGATTAGAGTTGTCAATAGTGTGACCGTCAGAAGAAGATGAGGTGGAAATAATCCCAGAAACAGTTGGGGCAGATGTCGTGGTTGAGGAAATTGAAGTAGAAGTTGTGGTAGAAGATGTTGTTGTAGAAGTTGAAGTTGCTGGGAGAGTGGTTGTAGTGGAAGAGGTAGAAGTCGATGAAGTGGAGGTCGTCGTTGAAGTGTTTGAGGACGAAACAGAAAGGTATGCTGCGTATGCGTCGACTATTCCTGCAGCTGTCTCATCATCTGTACAAGGTATCTCCACTATCGATCCGAAACAGGTTCCTAAAAGCCATAGCGTACATTCATAGCATTTGGATACGGAAGTTGTAGTAGAATACAATGCATCCTTTATTTGAGGAGTCGTCAACGTGGAATTCGCGTGAAGAAGCAAACTAATCACACCCGAGATATGAGGTGCTGCCATAGAAGTACCACTCTTCAAACCGTATCCACCGATTACCGTGGAATAAACATCATATCCTGGCGCGACAATGTCTAGTGCTGGCCCCCTACCAGAGAAGAAAACGACTTCGTCGGCAAGGTTTACAGCTCCCACAGCAACAGCCTCGGACGCACATCCCGGGGAAGATACTCCCTGTCCATCGTTTCCAGCAGAAACAACGACAGTCAATCCCTGATCAGCAACCCAGTTCACTTTCGCTGCCAATGGATCAGAATCGCAATCTTCGCTAAGAAAGCTCCCACCCCCGATGCTTATACTCATAACCTTCGCATCCGTTCCAACCGCCGCTTCCATCGCAGCCATCATATCGTCTTCAAAACAATCTCCAACCGAATCACAGACCTTGTACATATAAAATCCTGCTTCTGGTGCGACTCCAACCGAGTTAGGATCTGATTGCCCATTCGCGGTTATAATGCCTGCGACATGGGTTCCATGGCCGTTGTCGTCTTCCGGAAATGAATCATCGTTGACGAAATCGTATCCTCCCAAGTAGCTGTCTGCGAGTTCCGGATGGTCTGTGTCTATCCCTGAATCGAGTATTGCGACGTTCACACCGCTTCCGTTTATACCTTGCGCCCAAACCAAATCTGCCCTGATCTGCTGGTCGGAAGCCAAATCTAGGATTCGAAAAATCCTGGCCTCCCTGACAGCCAAACCAGAAATCACATCAATTGGACAGCTAAACGAAGTAGAATCCAAAAGCCTATTCTTTATCCTACATCCTCTCTCAAGATATTCGGAAAAAAGCTCCTCGTCAACTTCTTCAGCAATGACACGGACCAGTTCGGATTGAATAATAATCGGGGATGAATCAGCCTCCTCAAGATACTCTGCCCCTGCGAAAGGTATTTGTAGAGCCAAAGCTGTCAAAAGAATTAGAGTTAAAGTCAACTTGTAATCTTTTTCCATGGTTAAGCCAGAAAGATTAGGGAAATACGAATTAAAGAATAGTGCCAATACCCAAGCTTTTCTGTTGCGAACGAAATCTAAGGTCAATTCTAGGTTAAATCACACAATTCCCCAAAAAAAGTGGGGAATACTACAACTTCACTGCATCCGCCGAACCCACAGCGTTAAAGGCTTCGAAGAACGCCATCGCTGACTCCTT
This sequence comes from Candidatus Altarchaeota archaeon, assembly GCA_043820265.1. Taxonomy (GTDB): domain Archaea; phylum Altiarchaeota; class Altiarchaeia; order IMC4; family JBDREA01; genus JBDREA01. The sequence goes on from JBDREA010000128.1 coordinate 25,057, forward strand.
TGTGGCTTTCGTAACCTTAGCCTGCTGATCAGGCGTCAACTGGGCGATAAGATCCTTATGGACCTTTATCGCGTGCTTGATATTTTTTCCCAAGATTTCCCCATCGCTCATGTTGGGCTTCTTCTGCCTCATAGCCGCGACCTGCTCAGAAGCCATCGTCCAACTCTTCATCTTCTCGTTCAAATCCTTCGGAAAAGAATCGATTGCGATGTTCTGCCAGTTAGTGGCCACGTTCCCTTTTGCTATACCGGCATCTATCAGACGATGCATGAGGTTTAGAGGAGTACCTGTGATGCCGTGCTGGGCTATCTGAACCCCCAAATGTTTAATGGCTTTGGCGATGTCCCTGGTCCTTTGCTCATCAATACCTACCTGTTCGATGACGTTGCCTTCGGCATCATAGATGTTTCCATGAGTGGAGCCGTTGTGTGTGGCTATCAGGTCTGGCTCGATCCCGTTGGCTTGCAGGGCTTCAATAAAAGTTACAGCTTCTTCGACGGTCGTGAGCTCCTGTTTGCCTGTCTTCGGATCCTTCTTTCCGATCTCTCCGACCTCGACCTCCAACGAAAACTCTTTGGGGATTAGCTTGGCGAGTTTCGTCGTCACATCGATGTTTCCTGCCAGCCGCTCAGCCACAGATTCTCCTTCAGTATCATAAATATGGCTCGCATCTATGGCAAACGACGTGAAGCCAGCGGAAAGCTCAGCCTTTATCAGGTCTTCGGCGCTCTGAACGTCGGCTTCCCCTGGGCTCTTCACAGTTATATGATCTGCGTGGATGGCATAAGGAATGTCAAAACCAAGCTCACTAGCCTTTCTCGTAATGGATTCATAGTATTCTGCCGGTGCAAGTCCAGTATAGCCTATCTCGCTTTTAGCTATCTCAAAAAGCAAAGTAGCGCGTTTCTCCGTTGCCGCCTGCATTATACCCTCGATCGATGGCAGCATCCTGATATTTGCCGCCATCACGATACAGTTCATATCCCGAAGTGAATCAAAGATCAACTTCCCCGAAATTGGTTTGTAATCAGATGTCATAGTAAGAAGATAACATCATCAAATATAAAACTTATTCTTCCTCTAAAAGCCTGCTTTCGTTTCTATCTTCGTCTTCCTGGCTTGCGCCAACCTCTGCGAACATGTCCTTTTCAGATCTGATTTTCTCCCTTAGCATCCAGTAGTACCTCGTCAATGCGTCAAGGTCCAAGGGCAAAAGCTCCAAACCCGTTTCCTCAAACCAGGCGGCTTTTATCTCGAATCTCAGCTGCTCCCTGTTGGGGGACTCCAAAAGCCTTTTCTCTAAAGCAACATTTGATTTATCGGAGAATCTTAGAACAATCTCCTTATCCTTTTTTGAAGAAAACTTATCTGTCATATCTATCGCCTCGGCGTAATTCAGCCGGCCTTCGACTGTTTCGCCTTCACTATCTCAATCCTTTTATATGCCAGCTCATGATTTGGATCTATAGTCATAGCCTTGCTGTAATCCTGAATGGCTTTCTGAAACTGATTAGTATGCTCGTTTATGAGACCCCTAGTATAATATGCTGCGGTAAGCTCGGGATTCAACATTATCACTTTATCGTAATCTAACCTGGCTTTTTCAAAGTCCTGGACCTTGCTTAATGCAAGACCACGGTTGAAGTATGCGTCGGCGTAATCAGGATTCAAATCGATTGCTTTCGAGTAGAAGTCGATGGCCTTCTCGTATTCGCCTAACATATAGTAGTCATTTGCCAGATTGCAGTACTCCCCCGACAAATCAAATCCCTTTTCACCACCCGAATCTGCCATCCCCTTACACCTAAAATATTAATCCCACTTAGTTATTTATATCACTACATATAATACTACTCCATGTTCAGATTGAATGCTTTTTTCACTCTAACATTTGTTTTTTTAGTATTGTCCTCCAACGTTGCCGCCCAGGATTTCATCTTTGACATCTCGGTTCAAATACAAGACAAATCAACGATAATCTTCCACCTAGGCAAATACGTCACCTATCCCTGGAACATCGCAACCATACTTGTGCTATTGTTATTCATCTTCGTCTTATACAATACTCTTCTTTACCCTCTGATGAGCCCACGCTACATCAGAAGAAAACTCGACCCAATCCAATTCTCAGACATCAATGTTGGAGGAAAAGAAAAGCCCCCAACTGAAAAACCCGAAAAAAACGGGATGAGCCAGGCCGAATCAAAACAGGTGATGAAAGAGATGCAGATGCTCGAAAAAAAGCTAAAAAACAAAAAGACCTACGCAGAAGAAGACACGACAACCGACGTCTGGGACGAAATAGAGAAAGACCTCTAAATATTAAAGCGACTCCTTGACACCGTCTACGACCTTATCAAATAAACTTTTATCCCCCTTGATAATTTTCCCCTCAGTTTTCGCGAATTCCTCCAAGAGCTCCCTTTGTTTATTAGTCAACTTCCGAGGAACATCCACCGTGACATGAATGTGGAGGTCCCCTCTGCTTGAGCTTCGAAGATAAGGGATTCCCTCGCCTCTGAGACGAAAAACCGTCCCGGGTTGCGTGCCTGCCGGAACCTTAAGATTGGCCTTCCCCTTGAGTGTCGGAACCTCGATTTTGTCGCCGAGCGCAGCCTGGGCAAAAGAAATCGGCAATTCAAGAAGGATGTCCTGGCCGTGTCGTTCGAATAACCTGTGAGGCCTGACATGCAATACAACGTAGAGGTCCCCTGAAGGGCCTCCCCGAAGCCCCGATTCCCCTTCGCCGTGTATTCTCAGATGGCTTCCGTGGTCGACTCCAGCGGGGATGTCGACTTTTATCTTTCTCGTCTTTTTCAGCTGACCCGAACCCCTGCAGGTGGGGCACGGAGTCTTTATGACCTTTCCGCTGCCATTACAGGTGCTGCATCCGGTTACAGAAACAAATGAGCCAAAGGGCGTACGCCTTTCGGCGCGAACCTGACCCGAGCCACCACAGACCCCGCACGTTGCGGGACTCGTCCCCTTTTTCGCCCTGCTTCCGCCGCACTCCGCACAAGTCTCGTTTCTTGGAACCAAAATATCGGTCTTTTTGCCGAAGGCCGCATCAAGGAATTCCATCTCCAAGTCATATCTCAGATCCGCGCCCTGCATCGGCCCATTTCTGGCCCTCTGACGCCGGCCGCCACCTCCGAAAAAAACATCAAAGATGTCTTGGCCAAAAAACGAAGAACCGCTAAAGAGGTCTTCGACGTCGCCGAAGTGGCTGAAGTCCTGCCAGCTAAAGCCTCCCGAACCAAACGCACTCGAAACCCCAGCGTGCCCGTACTGGTCGTATTTCTGCTTTTTTTCTGCGTCAGCCAAGACCTCATAGGCCTCGGACACCTCCTTGAATTTGTCCTCAGCACCCGCATCCTTGTTGTAGTCTGGATGATACTTTTTAGCTAGGGTCCGATAAGCCTTCTTTATCTCGGCCGCAGAGGCATCTTTTCCGACGCCCAACACCTCGTAGTAGTCGCGTTTTTCAGCCATCTTTCAGGAAAAAGAAATAGGGGCTAACAGGTATATAAGCTGAAGCTAGTAAGATAGAAAGTAGAGTAAGCAGGTGTGGCTGCCTGCGCAGGTCTTCGAGGGGAACTCGGTGTAGGGTCCATGCGCAGGCAACCTTTTAGAGTTAAACAAGCTAAGAGCAGCAGCTCGCAATCCACACCGCCAGAGGCATTACCTCCAAATAATCCCCTGAAATACCTGTCACCCGGACCCACTGGCCGGGCCTCAACTCCTCTTTTGAGCTCGCAGGCCAAAACGAACCGTTGACCTTAATCCGCTTACGGCCTGATTCATCATCTTTCACCGAAACGCATCCTATCTCACCCAAGCATTCATCTATGAAAAGCTCTTCTTCCTCTCCAATGCAATCTCTCCTGGCCGCAAACGGGCACTCCTCGCCTTCAGCCGACTTAGAAAGCCAACCAACATAAGGACACGAACTCATCTTCCCACACCTCCCGTCACTTACTTACCATCCTTGGCGTGATCCTCGCATCCCTGTCCCAGGGCATGACCTCCACCACGCCCCTTCGGGCCCTAAAAGACCGCATCACCCTCACCCCGTGAAAGATCGCTGCAAAACAGATAGCAGCAATCGCTCCTGCGACAAACCAAACAACCTCTGCCATAACACCACCTCCCATTCATACTAGGTAATCTGAGCAAAGCCGAAATCCTCGCGGGGAAACGGCCAACTCACCTCCAAATCCCGAAACGGAGGAACACCCCGCTCCTCCCAGAGCCTAGGAAACCTTTCCGACACACCCTTCCACTGGAGAGGGACCTGATCCCTTTCTACGATACAACGAAGAGTCGGCATGGCTACGCATACCCTCCGTCATAAACACAAAAATCAAAAGGACAAGGACCTTCACCACAGTACTCATAAGGACAACCACAATCGTCACCTGGCTCCAAGAAGAGAGCCTCCAAGCTCTCCTCAGGCTCATCACACTCGCTCATAACACCACCTCCTCCTAAAAAAACCATCAAATTTTCAGGTGGCTACGCGTTGCTAAGCGCAACCCCTCAAACAACCCGGTCCAAGCGCGAGGGGCAACTCGCAGATAACTAGCTTATCGCTCTGGACGTCCGTGACACGCCCCCAAGTACCCTTGACAAATTACTGTAAGATCTAGCAGGAAAAGACTCATCTCTAATCCTAACCAAACCCGACCTATGACTCGTATCCTCAGCAACAACAACCAACTCGCCGATCCTCCCAAACAAATCCCCAGATTTCATTTTCGCTAACTACCTCTCTTAATTTTTATACACACACCTATCAAATGGACAAGGCCCGGAGACACAATGATCGAAAGGACATATGCCTTTCTTATATGTTTTAAAAGCCATTTTTTTAATATCCCCCATATTTTTTTCCATTCTAATGTATTTTTCGAATATTTTTGACCATTATTTTGTTAAGAATAATCTTAACTTTACAAATAGTCAAAATAATGTAAGAATATTATCCCTTATAAATGAATAACTATTTGTGCGAAATTGTCATCAAAATATGGAAAAATTATACCAAGTTGGGAAATTTTTTTCCAAGAAAAATTTCAAAGTTTCTTTTTTTTCGCCGAAATGTATATGAGGGGACAGTGTTCCCCCCTTGTGGCAGTTACTGGTTCAGAAATCTCATGTATATCAATAATCTCAAATTTTTTCGATAGCAATTCAATCATCTCTTCCCTACTGTTGAAACGGACTTTATGACCCTCCCTATCATCAATTTCAACACAAGATCCATCTTTTCGAATCGCAGACTTTTCTTCTGGGTCTCCAACACATCTTGTTGAAAGGCATAATATTCCATCATTTTTAAGGATCCTATGCATTTCATCAATCACTGCCTCACGATAGTCATCTTCATAAAGGAGGTTTATAAAACGATTTGATAAAATTGCATCATAAGTACCATCTTCAAAATGAAGATTATGGGCAGGGCGGCAATGGCTAAATATTTCATAGTCTTCTTCTTTTTGATAATCCTGAAACATTTCAAGAGCATGTTTAGAAAAATCAACGGCATCCACTTGATATCCTTCTCTATGAAGAAAAATACTATCTCTTCCGTAACCACATGGAATGTCTAATACTTTTTTTACTTTTTCACTTCTGAATAGTGGGATGCTCTTCTTAGCACATTCACTAGGGATTTTATCCCAAATGAATCCTTCATCCTTGTATCGTTTATTCCACCATTCCTCCATAATTGTGAAATCTCACGGTGTAAATAAAAATAAAAAATTATTATTAATTAACAAAAAAGATATTTTTAAAATTAAATGTGATTTATATAATACAATTTGCATGATATTTGTATTATATAGTTTCATTTTCAAATACACAAAACAATAGAAAAAATGCCTAAAGGATACGACAC
>JBDREA010000129.1:0-20632 GCA_043820265.1 Candidatus Altarchaeota archaeon
GATAGTAAAGCAATTTGGAGAAAAGGACATCACTGTGGTCGTCAAGGGTGGCCCAATCATCAATGATGCAACAATCGAGGACGCTAAGGATGTGGGCATTGATAAAATTGTGAAACTTGACATTGTCGGAAACGGGAAGCAGAATACCGGGCCTGAGAGAAACGACCCCGAGTTTATATCAAAATTAAGGTCCGTAGATCTTGTGATCTCTAAGGGGCAGGGCAACTTCGAAGCCCTCTCCGAGGAAGACTATATCTATTTCTTGTTGCTAGCCAAATGTCAGCTGGTAGCAAGAGAACTCAAAGTCCCTCAAGGAAGCCTCATCCTAAAAGGAGGTGTTTCAAAGTGAATTATCTCTATGGGCCGGTTCCGTCACGAAGGCTGGGTTCTTCGCTGGGCGTTGACCTTGTTCCCTGTAAAGTATGTTCTTTTGATTGCATATATTGCCAACTGGGAAGGACGACCAGAAAGACCTGCGAAAGAAAGGAGTATGTATCCAGGGAAGGAGTAATAAAAGAAATCAGTGAATTTCTTGAGAGTGGCAATACATGTGACTATATAACCCTAGCTGGTTCTGGGGAACCTACTCTCCACTCAGGTATCGGAGACATAATACTGCAAGTCAAGAAATTGACAGATATTCCCGTGGCGGTAATCACAAATTCCTCGCTCCTCGGCAGCATTAAACTCAGGACTGAGTTAAAGCAGGCAGATGTCGTATTACCGTCCCTCGATGCAACGAGTCAGACAGTCTTTGAAACGATCAACCGTCCTGCAGATGGGATAAGCTCAGAAAAGATGGTGTATTGGCTCTCTTCTTTTCGCAAGGGATTTGAGGGTAAACTGTGGCTTGAAGTATTGATGGTGAGGGGAGTAAATGATTCTCCCGAGGAGTTAATGGGATTAAAGCAGGCAATCAAAGATATTCGTCCAGACAAAGTTCACATTAACACTGTAACTAGGCCTTCTTGCGAGTTCTATGCTCAGCCACTAAACCAAGTTGAGTTGTCTCAAATAGCTGAAGTCCTTGGAGGAGAAGTAATTGCTGATTCAAATAGATCCACTTTATCCAAAGTCTTAGATGATCAAAAAGAAGATCTAATCTCAAAGTTAATAGAAAGACGTCCCTGCACTCTCTTTGATATTTCCAATGCCCTTGGTTTACATGAAAATGAGGCTGTAAAATACATTAAATCGCTGGAAACGAGGGGAAAAATCAAATCGAGTTACAAGCAAGGTAAGAGATTCTACGGAGGTATTGTCTGATGATTGTCTCGATCGCAAGCGGTAAGGGAGGTACTGGTAAAACGACGATTGCTGTCAATCTGGCCTTGTCTTTGGGAAACGTCCAACTTCTTGACTGTGATGTTGAGGAACCCAACTGTCACCTCTTCCTCAATCCAACCCTAGATAAGAAAGAGGATGTCACTGTCAAGGTTCCTAAAATTGACAAGGAGGTGTGTGATTTCTGTGGCAAATGTGCACACTTTTGCCAGTATAATGCTTTAGCGGTCGCTGGAGAATCCATTTTGGTGTTTCCAGAACTATGTCACAGCTGCGGAGGTTGTATGATAGTATGCCCTCACGATGCCATCACTGAAGAATCTCGAGTGATCGGCGTAGTTGAATCAGGAAGAAAAGATGGCATTGATTTCTCTCATGGAAAACTCAATATCGGAGAAGCGCGGGCAACACCCATTATCGCCGCCGTAAGAGCCAAAGTCGATAAGGGGTTTGACTGCATCATTGATGCCCCTCCTGGTACATCCTGTGCTGTAATTGAGTCAGTGAAAAAGACAGACTATTGTGTGCTCGTCACAGAGCCCACCCCTTTTGGCCTCCATGATTTGAAGCTTGCGGTGGGTTTAATGGAAACTCTTAGAATCCCACACGGAGTCATCATCAACCGTGACGGAATAGGAGACCAGAAAGTAGAAGAATATTGTGAAGATAAGGACATACCTGTACTCATGAAGATTCCCGATGAACACCTCATCGCCGAACTTTACTCTCGAGGCATTCCTTTCACTGAGGAGCTTCACGAATACAGGTTCATGTTTCGAGACATGTTTAAAAAAATTAAAGAGGATATGACATGAAAAGGAAGGCATGTATGTTGGTCTTCGTTTTTTTCCTAATGACATTTGTAAGTGCCAGTCAAGAAAACAAAACTTGTGTAATTTATTTCACAGGCATAGGTTGCCCGCATTGCGCGAAGACTGATCCCATAGTACTAGGAAAACTCCCCTTAGAACACATGGGGGATTTTGTCGTCATCGAATACGAGATCTACCAGCAACAGGAGAATGCTCACGTCATGTACGATTATAACACAAAGGTCAATGCAGATCTCGGTGTCCCCCAGACAGTATTTGAGGAAGGGGACTGTGTTGTTGGTGATAATCCAATCATCGAAAAAATTCCGCAATGTATCAAAAAACATCAAGGTGTTGGAGCTCGTTGCCAACTTTTAGATCAAGCAGTTTATTTTAACGAACTGGATGTAACTAAGCTTCCAGGAAGCCCAAATATATGGGTCGGAGACAGGATACTAATTAAAAAAGGGGATTCGACAATCGATAGTAGGGTGCTCTTGGATATTTTTCTTGCTGATGATATTGAGGGTCAGATAGGGAAGACCGAAGAAGCTCGTATAATCCCTGCCGAGTCTGTTCCCCTTTCCGGTAGTGAAGTCTCATTTAGCAAGGCCGCTGAACTTGAGGGGTGGATTATCCAGTGGGGACGAACTATGGAAAACACCTCTCAAACTGAAAACTCAAAATCCACACCGGGAAGCGGATCAGGTATGCCAATGAATCCCATTATGCTTCTAATCGTCGCGTTCGGATTTGTTTTGGGATTAGGAATAGTGAAAAAATTGAGAGGTGGCACAAAATGATAGAAGAACTGTCTATGAGTAAGATTATCGGACTTGCGTTAGTGGATGCAGTCAACCCGTGTGCGCTGGCAGTTTTGACGTTGATGTTGATTGCGATATTGACTTATAATCCAAAAAACAAGCGTAATGTGCTTTATGCGGGACTATCGTTTACAGCATCTGTTTTCATCCTGTACCTGTTTTACGGTTTGGTGATCATCCGGTTCTTCCAGGTCATTGACGCCCTAACATCAATACGGCTTTGGCTATATCAGATACTTGGAATGGCTGCGGTCATCCTCGGCCTTTTGAACATCAAAGACTTCCTCTGGTACAAAGAGGGGGGATTGATGACCGAGATGCCCATGTTCATGCGGCCTAAACTCAAGAAAATTATAAGTGGCGTCACCAGCCCGAAAGGAGCATTTGTCGTGGGAGCCTTTGTTACAGTATTCTTACTCCCCTGCACAATAGGGCCCTATGTCATCGCCGGAGGAATCCTCTCTACGATGGAGTTGCTGAAGACGATTCCCTGGCTAATGATTTACAACGCAATCTTCGTTTTCCCAATGATCGTGATCACCCTCCTAGTCTACGCTGGAATAGCTCACGTTGAGGACGTATCCGGGTGGAAGGACAGAAACATCAAGTATCTGCACCTCATAGCGGGGCTCATCATGTTCCTCCTCGGTGTCGCGATGATCATGGGGTGGGTGTAAGAAGGAATTAGAGCTTGAGAAAGATGGATGAACTGGAGGAGATAAGAAAGATGAGGATGAATGAATTGATGGAAAAACAGATGAAAAAAACAGTGGATAAACCTGTTGATGTGACAGATGGAACACTTGACGATTTGGTGTCAAAGAATCCATTGGTTGTGGTGGACTGTTGGGCTCCATGGTGTGGGCCATGTAATGCGATAGCCCCCGTCATCGAGGAGTTGGCAAAAGATTACGCAGGTAAAATAGTGTTTGGGAAACTCAACGTTGACGAAAACCGAGACACTGCCTCCAAGTATGGGATAAGGGGAATTCCATTGCTGCTGGTATTCAAGGGGGGGAGACTAGTCGACCAATTAGTTGGAGCTAAGCCCCGCCAGATTCTTGAAGCTGAGATAACCAAGCACTTAGACAAAAAATAAAAATGGCAGAATTGAAGATTGAAGTGTTCACTAATCCTAGATGCCCCCACTGCCCCTCTGCGGTGAAAGCCACAAAGGAATTGCTGCGGGAAAACAAAAAACTCAAGGAGAGAGTAAAGTGGTCTGAGTTGAGCACTGCCACGTCCAAGGGCAGAAAGAAGGCCACCACATATGGGATACGAAGCGTTCCCACCATAGTCCTCACCGACAAAAACGGGGAAAAAGGCGCAATCGCCGGAGCGCCATCTCAGAGAAAGTACTTGGAAACCGTCTATAAGATGCTGGGAGAGGAGCCACCAGAAGAGATAACAGAAGAAGGGAAAAAGGAAGGAAAACCAGGATTGCTAGAAAGATTATTTGGATGAAGATGAAAAACACACAAACAATTAAACCAATTGGAGTCATACACACTCCCTTCAAGGATAACGATCGCATACCCATTCAAGGAGGACTGGCCCAAAAAATAAAGGGGCAGATTGAAGTGTTCCCTGAATACGCTCTGGGCCTAAAAGATGTTGAGGGATTCAGTCATATCATCCTCCTCTATGTTTTTCACAAATCGAAAGACTACAATTTATTGGCTAAACCATTCCTCGACGACCAGCTCCGCGGAGTATTTGCCATCAGAACCCCTCACCGCCCCAATCCTATAGGTTTGACCATCGTGAAGTTGGAGTGGCTTGAGGGAAATATCCTCCACGTTTCGGGAATGGACATGATCGACGGCACACCTCTACTCGACATCAAACCATATGTCCCCGAATTTGATGCTAAAGAAAATGTCGAGATTGGATGGCTGAAAGATAAACGAGAACGAATGCATCACACCTTCAATAAACTCACTTAGAACCATGAAGCAAATCACAGTCATCAGCGGGAAAGGGGGCACAGGTAAGACTAGCCTCGTTGGTGCCTTCGCAGCATTAGCAATAAATAAAGTATTGGCTGACTGCGATGTCGATGCATCAGACCTGCACCTACTCCTAAACCCTACAGTGCAACAAACCGAAGACTTCACGGCATTGAAGACTGCAGTCATTGACCACGAAAAATGCATACATTGTGGTAAATGCATTAATGTGTGTCGGTTCGATGCAATCTCTGATTTTATCGTTGATAGATATTCTTGCGAGGGTTGTGGTAGCTGTCAACTGGTATGTCCTGAGAAAGCAATTAAGCTAGAGGAAAATGTTGCAGGAAAGTCCTACATCTCAGACACCCGTTTCGGACCGCTCTGCCACGCTCGCCTCTTTCCAGGAGAAGATGCCTCAGGAAAACTCGTCGCCTTCGTAAGAAACAACGCAAAGAAAGTGGCAGAAAAAAAAGGACTTGACAGGGTTATAATCGACGGCTCTCCAGGTATCGGCTGTCCAGTAATAGCAAGTATCGGGGGAACAGACCTAACCCTCATTGTAACAGAACCAACAGTATCCGGTATCCATGACTTAGAAAGGATATTGGGAGTTACAGCACACTTCAAGGTCCCAGCCGTAGTCGTCGTGAACAAGTTCGACATCAACCCCGATAAGACCAGAGAAATCGAGAACTACTGTAATAAAGAGGGCGTCGACGTTTTTGCAAAGATACCTTATGACCCCGATTTCACCAAAGCAATGGTAGCGGAAAAGACGATAATCGAATACCAGGATAACAGGACATCAGATGAAATCAAGTATCTTTGGGGAAAAATAAAAGGGAGATTAGATGGATAAGATCGGAAGAATAACAATCATCCTTATCCTGCAGGTAGTTATATCGAGTGTGGGATGTATCGGATCAGAACCAGTACGCGCACAAACCACGCCTATGATCGACGTTTCTATAATAACAACATATTCGTCCACAACCTCAGCTTCGTCATCAACCACATCTTCGACCTCATCCACCTTGAGCCTTGCAACAACCTCGTCGACCACAAGCAGTACAACCTCAAGCACTTCCACAACCTCATCAACGACAACCTCAATCATCGGAAAACAGATCTCCTGTAGGGATGTACGAAACCCCAGTCCAAGCACATGTAGAAACGCCCTATGCGAATCAGGAGGAGAATGTACTTACATGCCACCAGGAGGAGGATGCTGTGGTATGCCGCCGATATGCAGATGTAAATAACAAAAAATCAAGATACTCCGAAAACGAAACAATAGTTGAGGGAAAGACGGAAATCAAATAGGGGGAAAATGAACGTAGAGGCTAGATTAAAAATATCTCGGGAGACCTCCAAGAGAGTCTAACATGAAGGCCTCCAATATCCTGGTTGTGAATTCAATCATCTTGATGACTGTTTTGACTTGCGGGTGCACTCAACTAGAAAAGATACTAACTCCAACTACAAGCACATCAAGCATCCACCACCCACATCCAATTTCAAAACCCACAATTGAAGAACCAACTTCAACATCAACAATCATTCCAGCCACTACTTTAACGAGTACAGTTTTGTCCACATCAACATCTATAACTCCTGTTTTCACCACCACTACCCCCACTAATCCTCTTGTTATCTCTTGCCCGGAAAATGGCGGTGTCCTTTACGTCACTGAAGAAACACAAGGATTCGATGTCGTCGTCGAAAACCTTGGCAGGGACAGTTACATATCTCTCTCAGTTGTAGTATCTGTTGAGGGCGAGAAGGAATTGGAGGTTTTTCCTAAGTTGTTCCATCTCAACGCACATGGAAACCAAACCCTCAATGTCGAATTGAGCCCGGAGATGGTCTCCACGGGAGACACGATAGTATTCAATCTGAAAGGCTTTGACGAGGAGTTAAAAGTAATAGTCAAAAAAACAATCCTATCAACAAATATCTGCCACACAGACACGGGAGGAAGGACTAACAACGGGGAAAAACATTGTCTATGTTGAATAATAAAAAAAGGTATGTCAATGAACGACTGTAAAATCGCAGACAAGTATTTCGTGAATGGAACGAAGAAGCTGTTTAGCCTGACAAAGACAAAAATTTGGGCCCGACGCCCATGTACCACCAGGTGCAACATCCTAAAACGCTAGAATGTTACATATATTTCTTTTCTTTTTAATATATTGGATCCTCGAGGAAGTCTTCTTTTTAAGCTAGAAAATGACTACTCAACACAGATTTTTGGATGTATCTGCATGAGAAGATACCTATCTAGCTACTTCAAATCAATTATCAAGAAAAAGTCTCGTGAGAAAGACAACTGAACTAGACCCACTTAATCTTTTGTTCTTAGTGGGTTATTTTATTATTGTCTTTCCCAATTCCCTTTGATGACTGATGTTCTTTCCTCTCTTGATAAGAGGGTTCTAGTGGAATTAGTGCATCATTCGGATTATTCCGACACAAAATTGTCAGAGATTCTACAGATTACTCCGGCTCGGGCCAAAAGCATTCGCCACAAGCTGCTTTCTAATAGATATATCACTCCAGTAAACATCCCTGATTTTGCAGGTATTGGCTGTGAGTTGCTTACTGTTTTCCACGGCGACTTTAATGCTGCTACTCCCTACAATATGCGAAAGAAATACCTTCCAAGTCAGAAATTTAAACATGTTTTTTTGGTTGCAACAACTGACCTACAACATGTCTCAATGTCCGCTTCTAATAACTTCACAGATATACGAAGGTATGTGGAGTATATGGAGATGGTGTATGGAAAACACGGCTTCTTAGGGACTGGAGGGAACAATTATGTTTATTTTCCATTTGAGTTGTCAAAAATTCTTCATTTTTTTAACTTCGGGCCTCTGTTATCTCATCATTTTGGGGAGCAACCATCCAAAAGTAGTTTGGGTGTGCTTCTGAGCCAAAAGAAGTTCTGTAGGTTGGGGATAAACGAGAAAAAAGTGCTATATTTACTTGTGAAAAACCCATGTTTTAGCGATAGGAATCTTGCAAATGAAATAGGAATCTCCAGGCAGACTGTTAACAACATAAGGAACAAGATATTTAAGAAGGGCCTCATCCACCCAATCATGTTTCCGAATCTTAGCAAACTTGGGTTTGATTTGTTGGTGTTCAAGTATTGCAGGTATAAACCTTCTTCTCCTTTGGATGTGAGAGAGGAAAAATTGGGGAGTATATTGAAAAAACCTTCAAGGATCCTTACTATTTCCTCCAACTTGGAGAGTGTTTCTTTTTCGGTTTTTCGAGATTACCAGGAGTATGAAAAGGATAAAAGCGATTATTTAACAACGCATCAAGACTATTTTAAGGGGGATCCTTTTATTCGAGTTTTTCCTGTAAAAGAGCTGAGATTCACTTACGCGAGATACGCTCCATTGGTTGCAAAGGTGTTGGGATTTGATGAAGAATTTAACTGAAGATTTACGTAGAGGCCTATCATACCTAGAGGAAGAGGGATTGGGGGCTGTCAAACCAGTAGTTGAACGACTGCTTGGATTCGATTTTGATTTATTGTGTAAAGAGGGGATTTATCGAGATCATGACAACTATCGCTTTGTAGTGACTTATCCTTTCAACCCCTTGATGAATACACTCAAAGAGGATGTTTTCAAAGATTACTCCCCAGAAAAACCTCTAGCGTTGTATGTCCACCTGCCATTTTGTCTTTCGATTTGTTCCTTTTGTGGTAGATTTATCAAGACCAATCAAATTAGCCAAGAAAAAATTAACCAAGTCGTTGACTCTGCTATCTCTGAATCAAAATTGATCCATTCAAAGATCGAAGGGAATCTGGTATTCGACAGTGTCTATTTTGGAGGGGGAACACCCAGCGTTCTGTCAGATCCACAGATTAAGAGACTCCTAGACTATTTTGTTGGCGAATTAAACCTTAAAAAAGGGGCTGAAGTGTCTTGGGAAACGACCCCTGAAACCGCTATCCATGAAAAGCTTGATTTGGTTTTAGAAAGGGGAGTCAACCGTATCTCTATGGGCGTTCAAGACTTTGATAGTAGTATTCTAAGGGACTGTAATCGCCTCCATGATGGGAAAAAGGCAGTTTCCGCTATAGAGCTTATCCATGAAATGGGATTCAAGAACTTAAATGTGGACTTCATACATGGCCTCCCGAACCAGACGTTGAAACACCGAGAAAAAACTCTCGAAACTGTCTTGGACCTCAAACCTAACTCAATTACTGATTACCCCCTATATACGTCCCAAGATGCCTGTATCTCAAATTTGCCCTCTAAGAGTTTCCCAGAGTCCTGGGTGAGATTAGTAATGCAGGCTAGGGCAAGTGATGTATTAATAGATGCTGGTTACTCACACCGACCCATCCACTGGTTCACTCTGAGGGGTAGTCGGCATATCCAGCAAGAAAATAAATTTCGAAATCAAGAAGTTTTGGGAATTGGCCTATCCAGTTACTCCTACCTGAACGGCTACCAATATGTCAATATGTCTGATGTTGGCAGTTACTTACATTCTATTGAAAATGAGGAATATCCTCTTGAAAAGGGCATTAAGTTGTCTAAACACCAAGACATGGCCCGATACATGATTTTCGGTATGAAACTTGGTGATGTGGAAAAGAAAGAGTATCGAGCAAAATACGGAGAATCACTAGATTCAAAATACTCCGAAATTATCGGTAAATTAGTTGAAATAGATGTTTTATTCGAGGATCAAAACCAGTTAAAATTGACCCCCTTAGGGGAGTTATTTAGTGAAGAGGCTGCTTTAGCCTTTACCGATAGCGAAACAAAGGCTTTGGTTTCAGAGCAGGGTTGCACAATCTATGGAAATTACTAGCAATTCGCTTGAATTGTCAAGTTTTTAACAGAAAAATTTGACACCTATTTTTAAAGAAATACTCAACGATAAGTTCAGTCACAATCCGATGGATGACTACATCAAAGAAAATAGAATTTCAGAAAAATCACGCGCACAAAACATCAAACAACACCACCTCCCACAAAACCCAAAAAAATAAACAAGTGAGGTGATGTGGGACCATGAAAATTTGGAAAAACAAATTTTCTGGCGCCGACACCGACCTAAAGTCGGAGTCGAGCGTGGAAGAAAAAAACAAGAAGTGGTCTTGGACAGGAACGTTTTTCTTGGATGAAGAGACGGGAGAGGGTAAGATCGTATTTGACGATGTGCCCCTCCAAAAACAGGCACCCCTTGCGACCTTGACCCCCTCCCAAGTCAAGAATGCAGATTAACATGGGGTGGTGCGGGGGGTTTTCAAGTCTCCCAACGAAAGCCCTCCGCACAAAAACTTTCTTTAACTTTTTTCGATGAGTTCTTCGATTATTTGGCTCATTGGTTGTCTTCTTTTTTGGGATAGTTTTTTCAGTTTGTGCACTGTCGCCTTTCTGAGGGTGAAGCTTCGCCGGGTTTTATCCAAGTCGAACTGGCGGGTTTCGTCGTAGCGGGCGAACATCTGGTTGTATCGGCTGTTTTCCTTGAGCAATGCTTTAATTTCCTTCGACGGCATATCGTATCCTCCTCTCGATTTTTTTGATTTCGTTTATATTTTGTTTAGCGACTTTCAACAACTCTTTGGCTAGTCTGTCCTTGACGTCATCATCTGCTTTGATGTGATTTCGCTTCAGCATCAACACGGCGATGTTAAAGGCCGTCCTCTTGTTGATGTCGGTGAATGGGTGGTCGACTATTATCGCCCGCCAGAGCAGGGCGATCCTGGTGTATAGGCTCTTCCCCCTGCCAGCTGATAAGGCAAAGTCAATGCTCCCCCCTCGTACGAGGTCACCTCCCAGCTCCTTGTTTATGGTGATAATCTCGCCAAGTGACACATCCATTTTTTACAATTTCATATATACTATTTTGTAAATGATATGGCAATACATGTTAATAAAGGCAATGTTTAGAAAACTACCCATCGAAAGCCATCCGCACAAAAACTTTCTTTCTAAATAAATTTTCTGAGGGTCTTCTTAGCATCCCGTCAATAAATAAAAAACTCAAAATCCTTGACATTGTAAATTTATTAATTTCGGAAATCAACTACTACGCATGACCAAACAAGGAAAGCTTACCCTGCACATCGACATCAGTGGAATACTCAAAGATGCTTATCAACAGTCAACCCTCGGATTTAAACGCACCGATGGGGTAACGGGAAACATCTATATCCGCCACCAAACAAAGAGAGCCTACTATCGGAAATACCGAAACAAGCTCACCGACTGCGTCGGACGTCTATACGCCATCGCAGTCTACTACGCCATAAAAGACTACCTCACAAACGTTGAGAAAATCCGATTTTGCAGAGACATCAAATTCAGACACGTTAAAAACTACCTAAACCAACTATTCGTCAACCACAAAGGATTTAAAGAGATCAAGTTAGAACTCAACAATCCCTCCAACGGAAAATCCAACGGTCACTACCCCGCATTGAAAGCATTCCGAAACAGAAGCAAAGCAAAAAAATTCCTCACCTTAAAAATGATAGAATCAAAGCTTTTTTAAAAATAAAAAATGAGATTGATAGGGGCAGGTAGTCATAAGACCACAATTCCCGATTGTGTTGCAGGCGCCGAACGCTTTTTCTGCAACTCCTCAAGGCGACCCCTTCACTAATTATGTGAACTTGTTAACTAATTAAGAATATAGTTTCCAAAAAGCAACTGCTATATCTTCTATAGTGATACGATTCGGAGTTCAGAAGCAAAACACGTCAAACTATTTGCCTGAAAAAACTTGATTAGTCAATAAATAACACCCTAGAAAATCGAGGGGTTCGAACCTGTACAATAGGCTCGACGCCTATCGAATTCAATCTTTTGGGCCCGACGGGGTTTGAACCCGCGGCATCTCGGTTAAAAGCCGAGCGCTCTACCAAACTGAGCTACGGGCCCATTTTTTGATCTTTAGAAATGTAGTCTTTTACTACACTCCTTCTTTTCTTGTTTTTGAATGTTTTGTTCCTGTTATCGGCTTTTTCTTGGTTGAAAGCCGAGCGCTTCGATGGAAATGTAGATTGTGGGTAGGTTATAGATGTGCAAATGTCTTAGGGGGGCTTTATTTAAATATTGTTTTTTGCTGGCTTTTTTGTAGGTTGGTTTTTATAGTCTTTTTTTTGTTTTATTTGTGTTCTTTATATTGTTTTGTTTAATATTTTGTTGAGGTTTTTTTATGGGTTCGGATTGTCTTTTGTCGAATGCTGAGTCGTGGGTTTGTTTGGCGGCGTTGAGGTCGTTGGGCGGTTTTGGTGTTGGGGTCGAGACTTCGTCTGAGTTTTCTGATGCTGTTTCGTTTCATAGCCGGTTTTCCCATAAGAATCACAGTTATAGGCAGGTGTCTGGGGGTTTGTTTTTGGATGATTTGGAAGATGTTTTAGCTGAGGGGGGTTTTGAGGTTTTTATGCCTGTGCTCTCTGAGGTTTTGGTGCCTGTTTTAAAGGAGAGGAAGAGGTTTGAGAAGTTTGCTACTATCCCTTTTGCAGATATTGATTTGTTTGAGTTGGCTAACGACAAGATTCGGATGAGTCAGCGTGCCTTGAAGCTTGGGATTCCTTGTCCGAACTCGTTTTTTGTTGGTGATTCGACGAATTTGTCCGATATTAGAGGAGAACTTTCGTTTCCGATTCTCGTTAAGCCTTCGGTGTCTGAGGGAGCCAAGGGTATTCTTTTCATCAGGTCTTTTAGCGAGTTGGCGGAGGGTTTTGAGAGGATCAAAGCGGCTTATGGCCCGGTTTTTCTCCAGGAGTATATCCCATATAACGGTCAGAAGTTTGCGGCTTCTGTGTTATTGGATAATGATAGTAGGCCAGTTAGGGTTTTTGCTCAGCGAATGATTCGGGAGAATCCCATGTCTCCTGGGCCTCATACGACTTCTGAGAGCATTGATAGAAAGGATATCATCGACTACGTCAGCCGACTTATGGTTGACATTGGGTGGCGGGGGGTGGCTCAGGCGGAGTTTGTATTGGATCCAAGGGATAATCAGCCTAAGTTCCTTGAGGTTAATCCTAGGTTGTGGAATTCGCTTTCGCTTTCGAATTATGCAGGTGTTAATTTCCCTTATTGGATGTATAAGCTGGGTTTGGGTGAAGAGATTGAGCCGGACTTCAATTACAGGGTGGGCGTTAGAAGTAGGTGGATTATTCCTCAGGAGATTAGGGTACTTTTCAGTTTGATTTTAAACAGGCGTGATCCGATGTATCAGGTGAATAAGAGCAGGTTAAGGCAGATTGTTGAGTTATTTGATTTTTTCAGGGGTAACCAGGGGTATTACATTTTATCGGCTAACGATCCGGTTCCCGCTTTCTATTATGCAAAGAATTGGGCGGGGGGTGCGGTTAAGAGGATTATCGGAAATATTTGAGCCTATCCAGGGGGGGAGGGAGTGATTATCGCGTTGTATTCTATCACTGCTTCCTTGGTTCTCTTAGCTGCCGTGCGCGCGTCTTCGGGCGTCTTTGCACCGGTGATTATTATCTTCCCGCTCCTAAAGATGAGCATGACCGTCTTGGGGTGGTCGAGGCGGTAGACGAGGCCCGGAAACTGTTCGGGCTCGTATTCTGTGTCGTAGCATTTGGTTGCGAGGTCGTCTAGGTTCACCATCAGGTCCAGAGACGATGATGCGACTATGTTTTGTATCTGGACTATTGGTCTTTTTTTGACTATGATTCCGCCTTCTTTTAGTTTGGAGATGAGCTTTTTTACGGCTTCCCCGATTTCTTCTTTGGATCGGGCGCCGCTGCAGATAACTTTTCCGGTGCGAAAGATCAGCATTGCGAGTTTGGGTTTGTCTACTCTGTATACGAGGCCGGGGAAGCGTGGAGGGTTCTCGATCCCAGAAACGGATTTTGAGAACTTTTTGAGGTTGATTTCGAGGTCGAGTGTTATCGAGGATACGATGTTTTCGATTTTTACTTTTGGGTTCTTTTCAGCCACTGTCGGTCACCTTGGTTTTTTTGATAGCATTATATAGACACATGAGCTTTTAAGTGAAATTGCATCTTCCATAAATTGGTTTTCGGGTGTGAAGTAGATTATGTGGATTTTTTCAGTATTTATATTAAAGTTTTTTTATATCGTTAGTTAGGGGATTTTATGGTTGGAACCTCATCTCGTTGAGCATTCCTATTTAGCTATAAGTTGTTAGGTCTGACCTTTACTCAGAAATCTAGTTTACACGTCGAGTAAACTACTGCTTCATTTTTCGCCTTCGCACAGCTGTTGCAATAGCTAATAGAAGTATCACCAACCAGGCAGCCCACCATCGTCCGTTTTCTGCGATTTGCTGGATAACCCGTCCAGTTATCCCCTCAAGTTCTTGTAAGGTAGTTGTGGCCTCAGGTATGGTTGTTGGAGGAATGATAATGGTTGTTGGTTGAGATGTAGTAGTGGGAGTAACTGATGTAGTTGGAGGCAGTGTTGAGGATGTTGTCACTTCCAATGTTGTCGTTGTTAGTACTATTATTGATGTTGTTGGTTCTATGGTTGTTGTTGGTTCTATGGTTGTTGTTGTGGTCCGGTGTCTTTTTCTTATCGTTGTCGTTGTTTCGGGGACTGTTGTTGTGGTTTCTTGGGGGCAGCAGCAGGTTTTCCCTACTCCTACGATTCCTTCCTCGACTGCGCATGTTCCGAAGCTTCCCATTGATGTGTCGCCTTCAGCGCACATTTGTGTGTCTGGGACTATTGGGTATTGGCTGCAGTATCCTCCTTCACTTCCGCATAGTTCCATGCAGTCTCCGTCGTCGGGTATTGTTGTCGTGGTTGGTGGGATTGAGGTAGTCGTTGTCTGTGGGGGTATGCAGCAGCAGGTTATGCCTGAAGCTAGGATGTCAAAAGAACATAATCCAACACTTCCAATCGAATCATCACCTTCTTCGCACATGACACCACCGATCTGGAACTCGTTGCAGTATCCACCTTCGATGTAACCTTGACTTAAACATTCATCCTCGCAGTCATCATCTGGACCGCGAATAGTAGTCGTAGTTGTGGGGATTGATGTTGTCGTTGTTGTTGTGGGCGTGCAGCAGCAGTTAATGCCTGTTGCCAGCACGTTGAATGAGCATGAGCCATGGCTTCCAATAGATTCGTCTCCGAACTCGCAGTTGGGTTCCCCTATGCCGAATTCGTTGCAGTATCCGGAAGCATATCCCTGATCAAGGCATTCGTCTTCGCAGTCGTCATCCGGATTCGACAAAGTCGAGGTCGTTGTCGGGATTGAGGTTGTCGTGGTCGGGTCTGCGCATCCCTCGTCTATCAGGTCGTCGCAGTCGTTGTCTAATCCGTCGTCGCAGACCTCGGTTTCAGGGTCGCCTGCGTAGCAGTTCACCGAACCGAAGGAGCATATCCACGTTCCGTCGGCACAGATTCCGGGAGCTCCAGAAAGGCATGATCCGTATCCTACTCCGTAGCATTCCGTGTCTTCGCAGTCTCCCAATCCGTCGCAGTCGTTGTCTATTGCATCAAAGCAGTCTTCGTCTCCTACGTCGTAGCAGTCGGTGTCCTCGCAGTCTGTGTCTCCGTCGCAGTCGTTGTCTAAACCGTCGGTGCAAACTTCGGTTTCCGGGTTGCCTGCCCAGCAGAGGACTTCGCCTTCGGTGCAGATGTAGGTTCCGTCGGCGCAGATTCCGTCGGCTCCGGAGAAGCATGATCCGTATTCAACGTCAAAGCATTCTTCATCTTCGCAGTCTGCGTCTCCGTCGCAGTCGTTGTCGATAATGTCAAAGCAGTCTTCCGGCACTGGGGTGCAGATGGTCGTTGTGGGAGTTGTTGTGGTTGTCAGCGAGCTTGTCGTTGTTGGGATTGTTGTCGTGGAAAGCGAAGTTGTTGTTATTAATGTTGTGGTCGTATCCGTGCATCCTTCGTCTGTTAGGCCGTCGCAGTCGTTGTCGATTTCGTCGCCGCATATTTCGTTTTCTGGTTCGCCTGGAATGCATTCATCTCCGGTTTCGATGTCGCAGTAGTAGTAGCTTACACAGGCTCCGAGTCCGCATGTTTCAGGCTCAAATACGTATCCTCCGATTTCGCTGAGATAGCAGCCGTCTAATCCGCAGAGGTTTTCCCTGCAGTCTCCGGGATCTGTGCATAAAGCATTATTTAATCCTATTAGGTCGCAGTGGCCAGTGTTTCCTCCGTCTTCGAAGCACTCTTCTATCGTACATTCTATTCCATCCCCACAATCGGGGGCTATGCCCTTTTGGCAGGTTGCACTAGTTAATGTTTCAATACAAGTTTCTTGACCGTCGCACCAGTTTTGGTTATTGCAGTCCTCTATCCAGTACGGGAAGGTCCTGCATTCGTTTCCACCGCAGTATCCGATATCCGCCATGATAGTGTCTTCCTGGCAAAAGTAGTTGTCAATATAGGCGCAGTCGCTGTCTCTATCACAGCAGATGCCTCCGGTCGCGCTTTCTTCACCGACGCAGTCATCGTCTTCACAGTCAGTGAATCCGTCGCAGTCGTTGTCTAATCCGTCATCGCAGACCTCGGCAGACGGGTACACTATAGGTTCGCAGTATAGGTGCCATACGTCGCAGACGAGCGTTCCATCCGCACAAACACCGGGTATGCCTGTGTTGCATGATTCCCCAAGGTATGGGTCGTCTTCATCGATTTCATCGTCGCAGTCATGTCGTAGCCGTCGCAGTATTCTGTTGCGCCTGGATAAACGAATTCGTTATAGTCGTCGCAGTCGCCATCGCAGGTCCGATACCCGTCTCCGTCGACGTCGAATCCTTCATCGATGTCTCCGTCGCAGTCGTCGTCTACTCCGTTACAGGATTCTTGCTCATCAGGATTGATTTCTGAGTTATTGTCGTCGCAGTCGCCGTCGCAAAGTGTCCAGCCGTCTCCGTCTACGTCCCAGCCTTCGTCTATGAGCTCGTCGCAGTCGTCGTCTATCCAATTGCACCATTCAGGTGCGCCTGGATATATTTGGTTGTCGTAGTCGTCGCAGTCGTCTCCGTTGGTTACGAATCCTGGAGGCGGCTCGCATTCTTCGACTGTGTTATCTGGATTTCCGTAGCCGTCTATGTCGTCGTCCCAGTAGAACGTCTGAACCTCACAGTCAAGTGTCGTGGTCGTCGAAGAGGAGGACGTGGAAGTGGAAGATGACGAAGTTGAAGTTGATGTGGAAGAGGTTGTAGAAGAAGTGGTAGTAGTCTCAGGCATTGTAGTCGTGGAGGATGAGGATGTCGAACTCGTTGAGGTTAGAGATGTTGAAGTTGTTGACGTTGAGGTCGTTGATGTAGAAGAGGTGGAGGTTGAAGTCGTGAACCCCCCATTCACTAACAGGTATGGGGGGTCGTCTGATTGAAGTGTGTGGATGTACCAGTAGTGTGGGAGGTTTTCCGTCTGGCTCATGGCTTGTTCTACTTCATGGGTCCAGTGGAGGACTACGCCGAAGTATGGTTGTCCGTTTAGGTCGTTGAAGTTGTCGGTTACGTCCATGCAGTATGGTCCAAGTTCCCCGTCTTCTGGGAAAATCGTCCCAGCGGAGTTGTCTGGGTAGTAGAAGTCTTCAGTTGATACTTCTCCGTCGCCTTCGTATGTGTCGGCGTAGACCAGATGGTCGTTTCCGTTGTGTAGTTGATGGTAGTGATCGACGCAGAGTTCCACGGAATCTGTCGAGCTGAGAGATTGCGTTGGGAATTCCATGACCGCCCTGATCGGGCCTCCTCCGTTGTAGTAGGCTCCGACGAGATTGTAAGGTGTGGTTTTCTGGCAGAAGTCCGGTGTTCCGTCCATAGGGTCGCTCCAGTCATAGCAGTGTCCGTCGTCGACTGGATAAATCGTTTCAGCTGCTAAAACAGATGGTATAATCAATACAATTAGTGTTATCAGTAGGCTGTATTTTTTATTAGAATTTCTCTTTGATTCCAATTTACCCCTCACCCTATAGCATAAACAGAGTTATATGGGGAAGATTAAGTATATAAATAGATAGCTACTAGCTAATTTGGGGTTAAAAAAAGGGATTCCTGTTTTTCTAACCTCCCTTTACTAAATCCCCGGTAAAAAACTATATTCAACCTATATTCAACTCAATCGTCTTTCCAGCGTCCTTTGCCTTGGGAACATCCAAGCTCACATTTATGAACCATTCAGGAGGGCTCTTTATTTTTCCCATGCGTGAGGCGATTGCCAAACCGGCTTGAAGAAGATGCCCGGCTGTGCCATCAGGCATTTCTGTCTTTTGATTTTGTAGAGCTGGAATCTTTAGTTCAAAATTGTAGGAGTACTCACCGGTGTATTCGTGTTCTTTGTCCAGCTCTTTGGCGAAGTCATAGATCGTTTGCGTCCTCGTGGTCCTTCTACCCTTAGGGTCTGTGTATGGCTCCTTCTGGGTTGCAAAAAGCTTCAACCGGACACAGCGGGCTGAAACATTCCTCTTCATCTTCAGTTTTACTTCTCCCTTGATGGTTTCTCCGGGGGAGTAGCTCATCTTGTCTGTTGTTATCTCAACGTCTCCTGGGGACTTTAGCATTTCAAACATGTTTTGCCACCTTGCTCATATTTATTATTTTCACAATATATATGCGATGTCTATTCGGATACTCATAGGCGGTGCTCCAGGGTCGGGAAAGAGCACCATTGCCAGAAAACTTTCTTGTAAAATTAAAAGTGAACCCTCACTCATTGGAACGGATATGATTAGGGAGGTGCTTCGGACACAAATTGGAATGATGATAATCCAACTTTACATATGCCTGCCATCTTGGCTTGCGATATGGCTCCGGACGGTGACAACAAAAATATCTGGGGATTCATTAACCAGGCCGAGGACTTAAAAGAAGGTATTCAATCAATCCTTGATAGGTCTCAGCGTGAAAACATCGACATCATAATTGAGGGCATCCATTTGATACCTGGCATATTTGACCTCTATTGTTCAAGAGAATGTCTTCATGTCGTTATCAATGTATCCTCCTTTGACCAACATATGAGTCAGTTCCAAAGCCAAGGGGATATCAGAGGGAAATACAAGATTGATCATATCAAACGTGCCCGGGCTTTCCAAGATTACCTTGTAGAAAACGCGGAAAAAAATGGGGCCATCATCGTTGAAAATCAAAAAGTTGATGTTGCAGTTAATGAGATTATCAGATCGCTTGATAGATTAAATGAGTAGTCCAGTTGTGTGCTCTACATTTCCAACCGAACTTCCAAGGTCGTCGAGTATGATCGTGCCCCCGTTCCTTTTGTTTTTGAGTCTGAACTTTGTGATGGTTGAAGGGTATTCGTTGTAGACCAGTTTGTTCGGTATTAATCCAAACATTTTTTTCCTGAAGGTCCAAGATGAATGGGAATATGCCTTGACGGTGAATTCTATCCTCTCTTTTTCGTTTTCGGATTTGACATAAAAAGACGGGATTTCCCCCCCTTCTCTTTTTACTTTTATTTCATCAAAAGAATGCATTTTTTTTCCGTCGAAGAACGAGATGTCCTTGTTCAGGCTTTTTCCGTATAAGGAGGGATTAAAGTATGTTAGGACTGCCCCTTTTTGGAAGTGCATTATCCCCCAATACCACTGGGGAACGGGCGCGTTCACGAAGACTCGTTGAAAGTAGGCGCTTCCGGTTATTTTTTTTCCGTCGACTTTTCCCTTTAATTTCAGATGGTTCAGCCGAAGAATCGAATAACCTTTCCCAAACGGGTATTTGTCGAATCCGTAGATTGGCTGCGTGAATTCGTGTGTTCCCTTGGATTCGGCTTCGAACTCCATATTGTCCCCTATCCTTATGATGTTCCTTGTCCCCTCTATCTTGAACGATGTTGGAGTATTGGATTCGGATTCGAGTCCAGTTTCGGTTATTGACATATAGCATTGTTCGAGGACGTAGTCGTGGCGCATCTTTTCGCCGTCGAAATACCAGGCCGCCACCGCTCCGTCAAGGTTGCTTCGGTTGAGCGGGTGATGCAGTTTAATCAGTAAATCGTTGCAGTCGATTGTCTTCACATTTTTCGTCGACCACAAAATCATCAACTGCCTGGGCTTTTCCGGGTCTTTGGGATTGTCAAAGAAGAAAAGCCAAAACCACCACCACCAGGCTCCTTTCGGCATTGGATCGTCTTTTATGTCGAATAGCTTCTTTTCGAAGTCGGCAAGCGATGAGGTGGTTTTAGGTTTCACTTTTGGTCGGTTTAACTTGGAGATCAGAGAAGGTATTCAGAAGTCCGCGTATAAAAAAAGTTTTAGACGAGCTCCTCGCATTCCGGGGTCCAGGGGGGATCCACGATACAAAGGAATTCCAGTTCGCCTTCGCCAATGTTTTTGATCTTTTGGACTGCGCCCGCAGGAATATATATCGCCTGGTTCTCTGAGACAGTCTTCTTTTCTTCATCGACAAACATCAGCCCCTTACCCTTCAGGATATAGTAGACCTCTGAGTGCATTAATTTGTGGGATATTGTGGTCTTGCCTGGTTCGACTTTTGCGTGAGCTAGACTGTAGTGGATATCGATGTTTTCTTTCTCAGGATTTAGGAGTTCTCTCAGGATCGTATCGTCAAGCGCCCTTATTTCCTTGCATTTCTTGAAATCCTTGATCAACATCTTTTTTCGTGAATACATTAAGTTTCTCCTTAAATATTGAGCAATCTCTTCATATTTTGAGGATTCAATTATGACGGTTTCAGAGGATTATTTATCGTTTATTGAGGAACAGCTTTCCGGATTGGGGGAAATAGAAACCAAGCGAATGTTTGGGGGGGCGGGAATCTTCAAGG
>JBDREA010000130.1:0-17967 GCA_043820265.1 Candidatus Altarchaeota archaeon
GCAAACAGCTTCATAGATTGACCTCCTCAAAAATCAAGCATTTCTACAAAGCCCTGAATTGATAAGATATTATTCTTTAGATTATCTATCAGAGATTCAAAGTAATACATCAAAGAAGGCAGCCGGTAAGATAACCTACAGGGGAACGATCCCCCACCATGACTTGCTCACATACTACCAAAATTCGAACATCTTCCTCTTCCCATCGGTTTGGGAGGAACCTTTTGGAATCCCCCCAATAGAGGCCATGTCCTGTGGGATCCCTGTCGTTGCCACTAAATCAGGGGGAATAAAAGAGACGGTAGACAACGGAAAGACGGGGATATTGGTTGAACCAGGAGATCCCGAAGGGCTGGCACAGGCGATAATATCTCTGCTCGAAGACCGTACTCTTAGGGAATCGATGGGCAAAGCAGGCCGAAAGAGGGTTGCTAACTATTTTTCCTTTGAAAAGATAGTAGAGGAACTGGAGACTATGTATAAGAAGCTCTTAAAACATACTACTAAGAACCAAAATGGACTTTGAGCGATTCTATGATGACTACTGGCAGTCAAAGGGTGATGAACAGGATGATTCAAAGCTCGAACTAGTTGCTTCCAAGGTTGGAGCAGGTAAAAGCGTCCTAGAAGTGGGTGGTCACATTGGATTGCTTGCAAAAAAGATAAAGGATAGGGGGGCAAACGTCACATTAACGGACATCTCAGAAGTTGCGTTGAAGAGAGCCCGTGAAAGAGGCATCTCAAACACAGTTCATATAGACATAGATAAAAAACCTTTGCCCTTCGATGATGAATCCTTTGACACTGTAGTCTCAAACTCAGCAATAGAGCATGTCTTCTATCCGATAAAAACAATAAAGGAGTGCGCACGGGTCCTAAAAACTGGAGGAAAGTTCATCCTGCTCGTCCCAAACATCGCCCACTGGCGATTCAGGCTGTGGCTCCTCGCGGGAAGATTCCCCTATAAGAAAAACACTCCAACCGACGAACTGCACATCAGGTTCTTCACACTCTCAGAGGCGAAGAGGATGTGCAAAAAAGAGGGATTAGAAACGATCTGCGTTGATGGAAACACCGGCCTCTGGTCAAAAGACCTGTATCCATGGGTCATTCGGTTGAAATATATCAGACTCCTCTACCGTATCCTTGTAAGACGTCTACCCTCGATATTCGCCCGAGACATTATCCTAGTATTTAGAAAGAAACGATGACTATCACCCTGGCAGGCCTTATAACCAAATTTGGGATGGTTCGGAAGTACCTTTACTACAAATTAAAGAGGACGAAGCTGCCTTATTACCCGGACAGACTCTACATCGAAGCAACCAATATCTGCAACCTCAAATGCCCGATGTGTCCGACCGGGAGGGGAGATATGAAACGCCCTGAGGGATTCATGGATTTCAACTTTTTTAAAAAAATAATCGACGAGATGAGCCCACACATCAAGACCGTAGTGCTCCACATCTGGGGAGAATCCTTGATGGACAAACGCATCTTCGATAAGATAAGCTACGCAAAGGGATACGACGTAAAGACAGAGTTGTCAACCAATGTGACATTGCTTGATGCCAAAATAACCAGAAATATATTCGATTCAGGCCTCGATGTAATCTATCTCTGCCTCGACGGTGTCACAAAGGAGACCTATGAAGGCCTTAGGAAGGGGGCTAATTTTGAGTTAGTTACGAGCAACATAAGCTATCTCCTAACCGAAAAAAAGGAAAGGAATCTAACAAGACCCTATGTGAACCTCCAGATAGTCGATATGAAGGCGACACACGGAGAGATTGAGAAATTCAGAAAACGCTGGAGCATACAAGGCGTCGAAAACATAAATGTGAAGAGCTTTGACACCTGGGGGGGACAGATCGATGCGATAACTGAACTGAAAGAGAAAGCTGAGGATGTTGCTGAAAAAAGGTTCCACTGCCCAAACCTCTGGTATCACGCACACATCTACTGGGACGGAACCCTGGTGGCCTGTGACCGAGATTTCAACGCAGCCTATCCACTTGGCAACGTGAAAGACGGAGTGATGAAGGTGTGGAATGGGGCGAAGATGCGAAAGCTCAGGGAGAAGCATCTAAAAGACGACTTAGAAGACGTTCCCTCATGCAGCAAATGTGTGGAGTGGTCCTGGTGGAAACCGACAGCCTTCAGTTCCTGGGGAAATATACCAAAAAAAGGATAAAGCAGATGACCGAAAATAAACGAGTAGCTCTCATATCGCCTGACTGGCTTGACATCGCAAATCCATATCCCCCATTGGGCCTGGTCTACATAGCCGCGGTACTGGAAGCAAACGAGTTTGAGCTCAAGATATTTGATCTCAGCCTACATCCAGGAAAAAAGATAGAACTGAAGATCCAGGAGATACTAGCCTTCGATCCCACAATCGCAGGGATAACCTGCATGACCAACACCTATTCGAACGCGCTCAAGATAGCCGGGGAACTCAAAAAAAGAACTGACATAAAGATATTTCTTGGAGGACCCCACCCGACAGTCTACACAGAAGATACCCTGAAGAATCCTGAAGTCGACTACGTTGTATTTGGCGAAGGGGAAGAAACGATTTTCGAATTACTAAAATCCTCATTTCAGAAAAATGAAGATATAGAAGGCCTCGCCTACAAAAAGGACGGGATAATCTACATCAATCCGGCGCGTCCCCCGATAAAGAACCTCGACGAACTCCCAAATCCTGCTCGTCACCTACTGGAACTCGAATCCTATTCGCTCGCATCCCCAGGAGGTGAGAAGATGGCTAGTATCATGAGCTCACGAGGCTGCCCCTACGGATGCACCTATTGTTTTAAGGGTCTCTTTGGAAGCGAATATAGGGGACGGTCGCCCGAGAACATATTTCATGAGCTTACCGAATTGAGAGATAGATTCGGATACAAATACTTCTATTTCATCGACGACCTCTTCACCTTAAAAAAAGAACGGGTGAGACAACTTTGCAATCTCCTCGTCCAAAACAAGACAAACATCCATTGGCAGTGCCTTGCCAGAGTCGACTCCCTGGACCTGGAGCTTCTGAGTAAAATGAAAGAGGCGGGATGCTTTAAGATACACCTGGGTATCGAGTCAGGAAACACCGAGGTACTTAAAAAGACGGGGAAAGGGATAACCCTAAAACAGGTGAAAGACACAGTTAAATCCTGCAAGAAGGCAGGGATAGCGACCAAAGGGTACTTCATGCTCGGATTGCCAGGCGATACAGAAAAGACAATGCGCGAGACCATCGACTTTGCCTATGAGCTCGATCTCGACGAATCCATGTTCAGCATCACAACCCCGTTTCCGGGAACCCAGTTGTGGGAAAATAGCACAGAGGCAGAAAAGATAAGATTAGCCGACCACTTCAAAGACTCCTATTACTTTTCGAGCGCAGACGACTCCACTATCCTAAGTAACATGAGCGAGGAAACAGATGAAAAACTCCTTGGGATGCTCGAGCTCTCGCACGAGATGCAACTGAAACAGCGTCTAGAAAGGAAATATGGAGGAACCTTGGGGCCAATTATCAATAAAACGATTAAAATCTATCCCATAAGATCATTATTGAGATCCTTTTTTGGCGCAAGAAACGAGCTAAGAGAAAGGATCCGGGAGAACCCGTCCTACTTGTGATCCAGAAGAGATAAAACAAATGAAAAAAAAGATAGTTGTCTCATCGTTTCCCGCACCCATAGAAGAGAATCCCTATCAAAAGCTCCTATACGAAAGCCTGAAAGAATTCGGAGTGGAACTTCTAGCCGAAAACATATTTTCCCTCGGAAAGCTCTGGTCGAAAAGGAAGAAAGTGGACATAATCCACTTCCACTGGATATTCTTCCAGGTAGATACCTTAGTAGGGTTTCTAAAGTTCATGATCAAACTCATATTCGCAAAGCTCCTGGGATACAGGATAATCTGGACAGCCCACAACATCGAATCGCATGAACAAAAGCTCACAGACACATGGGGGAAATACTTCCTGATACATCTTTCTGATGCCATCATCACGCATGGAAAGGATCCCTCTGACATCCTGAAAAGCCGGTTTAGAGTCCATGAAAAGATACACGTCATACCCCACGGAAACTACATCGGATACTATCCCAACAAGGTCGTAAGAAAGGAGGCAAGGGAGCAATTGGGGATAGCCGAGGGTGAGTTCGTCTACTTATACCTCGGACTTATACGCGAATACAAAGGAGTCCTCAACCTCATAGAATCGTTCAAGAAAGTAGGCGATGACTCGACGCTCTACATCGTAGGCAAACCCTTCACAGAAGAGATGCGAAACACTATCGAGAGATCGTCAAAAGACAACGAAAAGATAAGACTGAATCTCAATTATGTCCCAGACGAAGATATCCAATACTACTTCAACGCAGCAGACGTCGCAGTCCTACCGTTCACAAAGGTAACGACCTCGGGCACACTCATACTTGCGATGTCATTCGGAAAACCGGTTATCTCTGCGAGGAAGGGAGTGCTCCCCGAGATAGTTGGCCTAGAAATAGGGATACTAATCGATAGACCAGAAGAACTCACAAAGGCACTAAAAGACATAAGACAAAAAAACCTCAAAAAGATGGGAGAAAACGCATATAAAAAAGCCGAAGGATTCGACTGGAAAAATATAGCAAAAAAACATAGAAAAATATACGAAGAGATAACACGATAAAAATAAAAAAAAAGGATTGAGCTGGGGGGAGCTAATATTTATG
Organism: Candidatus Altarchaeota archaeon; assembly: GCA_043820265.1. GTDB lineage: Archaea > Altiarchaeota > Altiarchaeia > IMC4 > JBDREA01 > JBDREA01. The sequence continues at coordinate 4,728 of JBDREA010000130.1, forward strand.
TTACTTTTCGCGGAAGCCCGCAGCGTAGCGAAACGCTACGATTTCACCCTCATTTTCAAGGGATCAGGAGGTGAAATCGTGCGCGCAAGAACCGCTTGAAGGCCGTTCTTAGCGAGAATCTATTTTTTCCCTATTTTCAGTCGTTTTGTGACTTGTTTGGCCAGTCGCGGGGGGCAGCGTTTGAGTAGTTCTTGGAGTCCGGGTTTTTCGATTTGTTTTTTGAATTCGTTGATCAGTTCCTTTGACATGTGCTGGCGGTAATAGACCATGTCAATGAAGGTTTTTTCTATGATTGATACGGGAATCCAGTATTCGCCGTATTGCATGCTTTCATATCCGAAGAACATGGTTCGGTTGATGCGGCGTACCAGGTAGTTCGAGCCTTCGAAGCTGCGCAGACCAGACCTCACCTTGCGGGTGGTGATGACTACGGGATTCGTTTCCTGTTCCCACATGCCGTGCAATGACAAAGCGTCCTGGCAGCCGTAGTAGAAGGGTGGGAAGGCGAAGCCTACAATCTGTGGGTCGTTTGCTGCAGAGTATACTCCTCTGCGTACACGGAATAACTTTTCTTGTTTGACAAGGTTGTGGAGCATGAGGGTGACGTATGCGGGCTCTGACGGCTTTAGCAAACGTATTGCGTCTTGGAGGGTGAAGCACGGTTGCCCCTTGAAGGTTTCAAGCACTTTTTTGGTTTTCATCTTCGCTTAGATCGAAGGTAGGCCGTCATCTGTTTAACGGAGGGGACTGCCCCTGAGTAGATGATGGTTTTTAGGTTTTGTTCGTCTACGGGAGCGCTCATTTGCTGAAAAGTGTATTGATTTGGAGGGCTTGGACTGGGTTTATCCGTCGACGCTTTTACCGTTGGGTGATTTTATTCTGGCTACCCGGGCGAGGATGGAGTATTGTGCCCCCCTTGATGCGGGGGTGGAAAACTATCTTTCCGTCATGTTGGACGCTCAAATAATTCCTCGTTCTAGCAAGTCGTATGTTCCCTTTGCGAGGCTTCCAAGGGATGACGTCCGCCGGGGTGAGACGGTGTTGCACGGGCTTTATCCCCCTGACGGGGATTGGGTGTGTTATGGCGGGAGGAGCACATATATGCTTTTGATTGACGAGTTGACGGCAAACATCTATGATCATTCGGAATTCGACAACGCCATGGTCATGGCCCAACGGTATGATAAAAAGGAATTCGTCGAACTATGCATATTCGATAATGGCATCACCATCAAGGGGAGTTTTGAAAAGCATTTGAATGCGAAGTGGACTGGACTCCAATCTATTGAAGAGGCGATTTCGGGTACGTCAACGAAAAGCAACAAGGAACGGGGGACCGGATTACAGAACACGATTCGGCTCGTGACCGAGGGGATGCAGGGGCAGATAATGATTGTTTCCGGCGACGGCCTCGTGTACCATAACTTTTCAGATACTCTCGGGTATAATTTAATAACAGAAGCCAATAAGTTAAACGGGACATTAATAAGCGTCCGCTTCCCTATACAGTTAAAGGAGGTTCCTTGGCATGAAATCATCAAGTGAGGGGTTTGTTATCGACCTTGGAAAGGATTTCTCGGATAATCTCGCCTACCGGCAGAACGCAGACAAGCTCTTTGAAGAGATAGCCTCGGTGCCGTCTCGTGAAGTCACCCTCGACTTCAGGGATGTCATCACTATGAGCCGGTCGTTCGCCCACCAATATCTCTACCAGAAACGGAAAACCGGAAAGGAGATATGTGAAGTGAACATCTCAAAAAACCTGAAACAAATGTTCGATATCGCGTCGGACTCCAAAGTCCGGCAGAACATCATCAATTTCAACCAGATGACAGTATACAGTATCTAAAAGACCGCGATATCAATCGCCCTGCGTCAGTGCCTGTATGGTTCTGTGAGTCCTTCGTTGAGTAGTTCTTGGATGAGGTGACAGGGGTTCCAGGAGCGGTCGTTTGAGGGGGGGTGGATTGATGTGTTTTGTTACTTCCAAAAAGATACTGTCTCCCTTTTATGTTTGTAATTGGGTGTTTTTATTGGTTATAGTAATTTAAACCCACTGTTGGGCTGACCGTGTAGGGGGGCTCCGTAATTCCTCGGGGCGCCTGCACCTTGGATGATGCCCGTAAATCTCATAACTCATTGTATTATCTCTCTTTTACTCCGAAGGCTTTTTGGAGATATACTCTGGGGATTTTTCTGTTGACGAATTGGATTGACTCTGGCAGCATTTCCGCCTCTGCCTTTGGTTGAGGTTGAGAAACCCTTCTTCTTCCTCCGCTGTTTGGATCTTTTGGACCAGGAGGTTTAGACATTGGCGTGTATTAGGAATTTGAGGCTTAAATTATCTGTTTAAGTTTGATATAGTCAAAAAATATCTTTTTAGGGGGGGATTTTCCTTTAATTTAATCGACTGTTTTTCGGGGTATTTCAGCTAAATTATTTCAACTAAGAATTTCCCCTGTTTTCAACCCTTTTTATTTGAATAAATGTAATAGATTCCGTTGATAATTCTCAGGAGAATTAATAGGCCGCAGCATATCGATATTAAATGCCGTTGAAAGAGCTTGAGAAATTAATGATTTAGTGTGAAACATGGATAGTAAATCAGAGGGATATTCAGCGAAAGATATCCAGGTTTTGGAGGGTTTGAGCGCGGTTCGAAAACGGCCTTCCATGTATATTGGTTCGACGAGCAGCCGGGGGCTGCATCACTTGGTCTATGAGGTTGTGGATAACAGCATTGATGAGGCTTTGGCTGGTTTTTGCAGTCACATTCAGGTGACAGTTTACAAGGATAATACGGTCACTGTCTCAGATGATGGGAGGGGGATTCCCGTTGAGATCCACGAGAAGTACAAGAAGCCTGCTTTGGAGGTTGTGTTGACTCAGTTGCATGCCGGCGGAAAATTCGATAATAAGGCATACAAGGTTTCGGGGGGTCTTCACGGTGTGGGTTTGTCTGTTGTGAACGCCCTTTCTGAGTGGATGAACGTTTCTGTGGGACGGGATGGTAAGACCTACGAGCAAAGGTTTAAAAGGGGAGAACCAGCCGGGGCGATGAAGGTTTTGGGCAAAGCGGAGAAATCTGGCACTACAATAAAATTCAAGCCGGATAGCGAGATATTTGAGACCTTGGAGTTTAGTTTTGAGTTGCTCTCCCAAAGACTTAGGGAACTGGCTTTTCTAAACAAGGGTTTGAGGATAGATATACTCGATGAGCGCACAGGTGATGAACACAACTTTCACTATGAAGGGGGGATTATTAGTTTCGTCGAACACATCAACAGGAACAAAAATCCCCTCCATGAAGAGGTTATCTATGTGCAAAAGACGAAAAGTGACATGGAGATGGAGTTGGCTATGCAGTATACTGAGGGGTTTCTTGAAAACATTTTTTCGTTTGCCAACAACATCAACACAGTTGAGGGGGGAACGCATCTGACCGGTTTTAAGACGGCCTTGACCCGTGTCATCAACGATTACGGAAAAAGCAATAAGTTATTAAAGGATATAAGTTTGTCTGGCGACGACGTCCGGGAGGGGATGTCGATGGTTATTTCTGTTAAGCTCCAAAATCCCCAGTTTGAGGGCCAGACCAAGACTAAACTCGGAAATCAGGCGGTTAGGGGTATGGTTGAATCCATGGTGAGCGAGGGATTGTCCACTTTTTTCGAGGAGCATCCTGCTGAAGCCCAGAAGATTCTTTCTAAATGTTTGAACGCGGCAGCTGCCCGTGAGGCGGCAAGGAAGGCGAGGGATCTGACCAGAAGGAAGGGTTTGCTTGAAGGGGGGAGTCTGCCTGGGAAACTTGCGGACTGTCAGGAACGCGATCCGACCAAATGCGAGATCTATCTGGTCGAAGGTGATTCTGCGGGCGGATCAGCCAAGCAGGGTCGAAACCGTGCCTTTCAGGCTATCTTGCCTCTTAGGGGGAAGATCTTGAATGTGGAGAAGGCGAGGTTGCATAAGATAATCGAAAACAACGAGATTCGTACCATGATTTTGGCTTTTGGCACAAATATCGGTGAAGAGTTTGATTTGGGTAAGCTTAGATATCATAAGATAATCATCATGACGGACGCCGACGTGGATGGGGCGCACATCAGGACTTTGATTTTGACTTTCTTTTACAGGTATTTGCCTGATCTTATCGAGCATGGCCACGTTTTCATCGCGCAGCCGCCGTTGTTTAAGCTTAAGGCGGGTAGATCAGAGGATTACCTTTACAATGATCTCGAATTGCAAAAGAAGATTAAGGATATCGGAGAAGGCAAGTATTCGATTCAGCGGTATAAGGGTCTTGGAGAGATGAACCCGGATCAGCTTTGGGATACTACCATGAATCCGGAAGATCGTAAACTGATTCGGGTCACCGTTGAAGACGCGGTCGCAGCAGACGAGATTTTCACGATCCTCATGGGAGACCAGGTTGAGCCTAGGCGGGCCTTCATTGAAAAACACGCAAAGGATGTGGTGGACTTGGACGTTTAAACGATGGCTGAAGAGATAAAAGATAGGGTCATAGACGCAGAGATGAGCAAGAGCTACATCACCTATGCCATGAGCGTTATTGTGGGAAGAGCGCTTCCAGACGTCAGAGACGGCCTTAAGCCTGTTCACAGGCGAATCCTTTATGGTATGCGTGACCTAGACAACACACCTGACAAGCCCTATAAGAAATCTGCGCGCGTTGTTGGTGAAGTCATGGGTAAGTATCACCCCCACGGCGATTCTGCCATCTATGAGACGATGGTCAGGATGGCCCAAGTATTCAGTCTCAGATATCCTTTAGTCGACGGGCAGGGAAACTTTGGGTCTATTGACGGGGACAGGGCTGCTGCGATGAGATACACTGAGGTGCGGCTCAGTAAGATCGCATTGACTGTCCTGGGCGACTTAGACAAGGACACCGTCGACTGGGTGGACAACTTTGACGGGTCGCTTAAGGAGCCTAGGGTGATGCCTTCGGCTTTGCCTAATCTTTTGGTTAACGGTTCTTCTGGGATAGCGGTCGGTATGGCTACAAACATTCCACCACATAATCTTGGTGAGATCGTTGATGCATGTATTGCTGTTATCGATGAACCGACGATTGATGCTTTTGGTTTGTTGGAGTATCTCCCCGGACCGGATTTCCCGACAGGCGGTCTTATTCTCGGGACCTCTGGGATAAAGATGGCATACGCGACGGGTAGAGGCTCCATCAAGATGCGGGCTAAGACCAGCGTCGAAGAGGTGGCCGGCAGGGATAGGATAATCGTTTCGGAGATTCCTTATATGGTCAATAAGAGCAATCTTCTTGAAACAATCGCCGATCTTGTAAGGGATAAAAGGGTTGATGGGATTTCTGATTTAAGGGATGAATCAGATAAAGATGGTATCCGTGTTGTAATCGAGTTGAAGAAGGATGCATCAAGCGATGTTGTCTTAAATCAGCTCTTTAAGCACAGTCAGCTGCAATCTAATTTTGGCGTGATAAACCTGGCTCTCGTCGATGGTCAGCCTGTTGTATTAAACCTTAAGCAGACCCTTGATGAATTTCTGAAATTCCGATTAGAGGTTGTTACGAAGAGAAGCAGATTCGAGTTGGCTAAGGCTCAAGCTAGGGCCCACATACTCGAAGGATTAAAGATCGCTATTTCCAACCTTGACGCCGTTGTAAAACTTATTCGGGCTGCAAAAGATCCTCCCACCGCTGAGGCGCAACTTAAGTCAAAGTTCAAACTCAGTGAGGAGCAGGCCAAGGCTATCCTGAATATGCGCTTGTCCCAGCTCACTCGATTATCTATGGACAAGTTAAATGAAGAATTCGAATCCCTGAAAAAACTCATAAGCTACCTCAAAGACCTTCTCTCATCCGACGAAAAGATAATGGGTGTCGTAAAGGATGAGTTGATTGAGCTCAAGAAAACCTTCGGCGACGGCAGGAGAACGCAGATTGTGGAGGGGTGTGGAGGATCTTGAAGATGAGGATCTGATTCCTGAAGAAAAGGTTGTCGTAACATTGACTGCAGATGGTTATGTGAAAAAGGTCCCTGAAGATGAGTACAGGGCCCAGGGCAGGGGCGGTCGGGGAGTTATCGGGATTCAACCCAAAGAGGAGGACTTCGTCGTAGACATCTTTGTTTGTTCGACGCATGACAATATATTTGTCTTCTCGAACCTTGGGAGGGTTTATTGGATGAAGGGCTACAATATCCCTTCGACCTCGCGATACGCCAAAGGTAAGGCCATAGTGAATCTTTTGTCGATGAAGCAAGACGAGAGGGTCACGGATATGATTCCAGTATCTGATTTCTCCCAGAAGGGCTTTCTCGTGATCGCAACAAAGAATGGATTAGTTAAAAAGACGTCGCTTTCGGCTTACTCTAAACCCCGGAAAGGGGGTATAATCGGGTGTTTACTCAGGGAAGGCGACGAAGTTATTGAGGCAAAACTTACAAGCGGTACGGATGAGATAATCATTGGGACTGCCCATGGTAAGGCGATTAGGTTCCCTGAATCCCAGGTTAGACCTATGGGCAGAAACACAACAGGTGTGAGAGGGATTAAACTGAAGAAGGGCGACGAGGCCATATCTATGGCTACGGTGAACAAAGATGCCACCTTATTATCGGTTACCGAGAATGGCTTCGGAAAGCGCACCCTAGTCTCAGCGTATCCCCTCCAAAACAGGGGAGGTCAGGGCGTATTGGATATCAAGACTAACGAACGGAACGGGCCTGTGATAGCCATTAGAGACGTCTCAGACACCCATAATCTGATGCTTACGACAAACGATGGCATAATAATCAAGATACCGGTAGATTCCATCTCTGTGGTTGGGAGAAATACGATGGGCGTAATCCTGATAAAAGTCAAAGAACATCAGAAGTTGGCTGCTGTCACAAGAATCAGCTACGAGGAAGACGGAGAATAGGTCTGGGTTTTTTAATATATATCTCCTATTTGTTGCCCGTATGGACTCATTTGACTATAAAGGGCTTCTTGACAGGGCTGATGCTAATTTGCCCGAGAAACTCAAGAAACATGATCGCTTTGAGCTTCCTGAGGCAGACATTTTCGTTGAGGGCAACCAGACAATCATAAAAAACTTCAATGAAGTATCGACCTCCCTTAACAGAAAACCCATCCATGTCTTCAAGTTCCTTCTTAAGGAACTGGCAGCCCCAGGAACACTTGACGGCAGCCGGGTTGTGATTCAGCGGGTTCTTCGAAGAAATATCATTAATCAGCGCATTGAAGACTATGCTAAAGAGTTCGTGCTTTGTCATGAATGCGGCAGACCTGACACGAAGGTGACTTCCCTCGAAGGCGAGAAGATCGTGAAATGCGAGGCCTGCGGCGGATGGTGGCCTCTTCGAAGAATTAAATGATTTTTCTTTGAAAAATGTTTTCTGTCAAAGTCCACAATAAATACGGTGAGACCTTAGTCGCGGCTTGTGACATCGAGATTTTAGGTAAAAAGTTTTCCGAGGGAGACTTGGAATTGATGGTTTCTGGGGAATTTTATGGGGGGCAAGAAGCGAGCTTTGAAGAAATTCTTTGTTTAGCGCAGGACTCATCCATTGCCAATTTTTCAGGGAACAATATCGTGGGTCAAGCCATTGCGGCAGGAATCGTAGATGAGGAATATGTCATCAACATAGGTGGAGTGAAACACGCCCAGATAATTGAGCTTTCTTAGAACATAAAAGAGAATATCAGTGCTACAAAGAAAAGGGAAACATGCACTATTTTATTCCATTGCCATACCTTTGCCCCATCTAATCCTCCAATGGGTATAAGGTTGAAAAGTGCCAGCCAAGAGTTTATTTTAAACCCAAAGAATGCTACTCCTGAAAAGAGCGTCACTGGAGAGTAAGATAAAACCAAAAAGAAAAAAGCAAGGACTATATTTGCAACTGGTCCAGAAACAGATATTAACCCATTCTCCTTTCTTGTGACAGGATTGTATGTCACAACAGCTCCTGGAGCCGCAAAGAGGAATCCTAAAAAAGAGCTGAGTAATGCAACAGTAAGCATCTGGTTATCTGCGCGAAACTCGGAAAAACACCCATATGATTGGGCTGTAAACTTATGAGCCAGTTCGTGAGATATGAATCCTGCTCCTGCTGTGAGGAGGGTTGAAAAAAATACGAAGAAAACTAAGGAGACATCTGTAGTGGCTCCTCCAAGCATAAGGATTGTGAAGGCCGTCGATATTACGAGCCATGCCTTGGTTAAATCCCTTAATTCGATGTTTGAGGATTGAACTGGCCCAAATCGTAAACTTTTATAGTTTGGTGGAAATCCGCTGCTTAAGGCCATATTCAGGGTAGTAGGATGACGGCTGCTATCACCGAACCATACTCTTGTTGGGGTACTTCAGTCAATTCGACGCTTACGTAATCCTCTGTGATTATCTGCATATTCCTGGATTGCGCCATCTCTAAAAGTTTTTCCTTTAGATCAGTTTTCAAAGTCTTTTTTTCTTTGAATCCGGAATCTTCTGCTATCAATCCAAAGTCTTGGTCGCCTGAGAGGCTTTCACATTGAGCCCAACCCACTCCCGCGCTTATCCGTTCTCCTCCTTGTCCGTCGATATGGGATAATACACAATAGGTTATTGTTCCAGGGGGGATTGGAACGGGTTGGATTTTAACGGTATTTCTTGGAAGTACTGATGAAACCTTAACGAGATTGCACATGTCAATGCCAGCTTCCCAGAGGGCTCGGTCAAAAGAGTTGAGATGAGATATTTTGCTGACTCCTAATCCTGATGTCACAAAGAATCGTGAAGGTTTCATCTTTGACCTTTTAACCCCAGACTTGCAGTGACAATATTTTTTATTTCTTTAGGGTCATATCCAAGGAGTATGAGGGTAGTGTTGCCCCTTACTCCTTTACCTGAGACTGTAAGTGAAACCAAACCAAGCATTTCTAGGTCGTTGAGGTATTCCCTGAACCACCTTAAAGTCCTTGGTTTGCGGCTTATGTGCTTGCAGACTTGATCGTATTTTTCATATACTTCACCGGATGTTAAGGTGTCCTGATTTAGCCCGGAAAGTTTTTTCTGCCTTTGTCCACCTATAATGGTTTCCGTTATTGCATATAAGACCACCTGCTGGTGTTCTGGAAGAGAGGATACGACTTCGGCCATAAGGTCTTCTTCAACCTTTTTGGCTGCTAAGCGTACGTCTTTATCGATAATCTTGGTTTCCTTTTTGCTTTCGGCAATCTCTCCTGCCCTCTGAAGCAAGCGTAAGGCATATCTTGCGTCACCGTTGGTTTTGGCTGAAATCGCTGCTATCAATTCCAGCTCAGAATCCTTTATGCAATTTCGTTTTAATCCAAGTTTCACCCTTTGCTTTAGGATTGTTGTAAGTTGAGAGGCGTTGTAGGGTTTGAACACGAGCTCTCGTTCACATAATGTGCTTTTACTTCTTGGGTCAAGTTTGTCCTTGAATCCGTATTTATTTGAGATCCCTATAATGGCAACCTGCCCCTGAGACAACTCGTCATTTATCCTCGTCAGAGCGTACACAAGTTCGTCCAAGTTTTTAACCGTATCTATCTCGTCTAAGACGATAATGAGTTGCAAGTTATTGTTTTTTGTCACCCTTAGAAGCCTGTCATATAAGTCACCGGGCGTTAGGCCAGTCAATCTGAAATCAGTGCGTCCGATAAAGGGCGAATCCTTAAGGATACCCTGTGTGAAGTAGTCGTTTTCCAGGACCTGGATTAGTACTTGATAATGCGATGAATGGATTTTGCAGTTCGTATAAATGGACTTGATTTTTATGCCCTTCTTGTTTTTAGTCGGATCACTTGCTACATCCTCTAGCCTATTAGTCACGTATCTGACTACCGACGTCTTCCCTGTTCCTGTTTTTCCATAAATGAAAATGTTTTGTATCTTTTCCTGCCTTAAAATGGGTGCTAGAATCCTGCTTATTTCTCGGGATTCCCTTTCCCTGTGGGGGAGTTCGTCAGGCACATAATGGGGGGATAATACCGTTAAATCCTTGAATATAGGCCTATCGGCGAGTTCAGTGTCGAATATGTCCTCAATCATTTCTTTTTCAGGGGTATACTACGGCGTTTTTATAGCCAAGAAGATAAATATAACGCATTTAAATTAATATGTTCTAAGAGATTCTGTTCTCTTTCTAGGGAATAGACACAATAATTAGAGGTTAAAAATGGAATTTAGAAAGTTTTTAGGAGGGGGTTCCAAATCAGAGGAATCAAAGGAAGACATCGACATAGAAGATTATCTCAATGATTTAAGCATTAGGGAAGGAAAGTTCATCGAAAACGAAGACTTGACTTATATTAAACCTATTGAGCTTTCCCCTGAAGGAAAAGGCATCGGAAACGTCTTGAAGGAAATCGAAAAAGAGAATATCGTGGTATTAAACGTTAAGTCCCTTCTAGGAAACAAAATCGCATTACATGACGTCGTAAAGGAGCTCAGAAAAGCATGTGTAGACCTTGATGGCGACATTGGGCGAATCAGCGAGGAAAAGATCCTTGTAGTACCTAAGGGGATGAGGATAGTCCACAGCGAACAAGCTCAACTTTCAAGAAATTAGAGGTTTTCGCTAATTTCGACAGTTTTTTTCTTTTAAAAATAGATCCAAGAAGGAAGGTAGTATCTTGGCATTTGAGCGGGGGTTCTATTAATTGAACCGTTTCTTCAGCCGAAAACGGATTCATTTGGGAAAATCACGATTCCGTTGTCAGTGATTTTCACAGGTCTTATGTGGCGGTCAAAGTTTGTTCCTCGCATCTTGTCGATACTGATAGCCCGAATCATCTCTCCGTTGTTGTCAAGCATATAGAGCTTGATTACGCCGCTTGAGAGGAACTGCTCCATTAAAACCTCCGGGTCGGTGGTGTCTCCTTTGAATGCCTCTGACGTAAGAAGTGTCGTACATCCGCTTCTAAGAAGAAAGTTCATTAGTGAAAGGATCTCCCGTCTAGCATCCAGCTCGTTTGAATAGAGCATCCTGATGGATGTTATCGAATCAATAACCATTCTAGTTGGCTTGTATGTCTGGATTTTCTCAGAGATTACTGCCAAGAGATTGGATAGGTTAAATTCCGGCCTAGAAACTACTGAGTCGCTTTTAATCATCCAGGTAGATGATCCGGCTTCTTGAGTTGTGTCAATTATCTTTATGTTTCTCAGATTCCAGCCGAACACGGCCATATTGGCTTCGAGCTCTCCTGCCTGCTCTTCAAGAGAAACATAAAGGGATTTTTCTCCCTGCTCGGCCCCGTGTTTGAGAAACTGCATACCAAGAATTGTTTTTCCGGCACCTGGGCCACCAGAAAGGAGATAAGGTCTATTTGCGATTAATCCTCCTTCCAGTATCTCATCTAGCCCGGGGATTCCTGTCTCGATTTTCTCTAATTTTTGTGCAACCAAAATCTCACCTTTAATTCCATTTATAGTTGAGGTCAATACTTCTTGGACTAATCAAGAATTAGTCATGACCTCAAATATATTAAAGGGCGAAAGGGTTAATCTTGAAAGTTTTGCCCTTTACTATAAATAAAAGTAGGATGGCTATAAAAACGCTTAGTTTTTCAGCCAATATTTTTCCGATGCCAATTCACAGCTTTCAATCGAAAAGCTTAAACTCCTCAACAACAGAATATATTGGACCTCTGGGACCGAGTGTGCTCTCTATCAATTGAAAATTAGTAACTTCATATTCCCCGAATTCCCTTTTTTTGGATTTAACTAGTGTTTTAAGCTGGTCTTTTTGGTCTAATCTCTTAATTCTTGCTAAAGTGTAATGCGGGTGAAATCTGTCGTCTTTTTTATATCCCAGCTCTTTCAGGCACGATTCAATGCAGACTTGTAGCCTTATGATTTCATCTCGTCCTTTTTCAACTCCTGCCCAGATGACCTTAGGATTTTTTATGGTTGGGAATACGCCAATACCGGCTACCTTAACGACAAATTTTCGCACGGATTCAATCACAGATAAAGTATCCATTAGTTCATCCATCGCCTGCTTAGATGTCTCTCCCAGGAATTTCAGCGTTAAATGGATGTTTTCTTCTTTAACGACCCTCAGAAGACCAACGCCTGAAAGTTCTTTATGAACTGAAACCAGCTTGGACCGAATCTCTTCTGGGCAACTTAAAGCCACAAATAGCCTCATTTCCAAAAAATACATCAGCTTTCCACACTGCCCCACACTATTCCGGAAGAAGCGAATGTGTGACTGTCATCCCTGGTATCCTCGTATGTGATGGTGGTGAAGAGTTCAAAGGAGCTGCCCGCTTTTAATCCAACGGGGAATTTATCACCCAGACATGTTGCACCACCCGTCTGCGTGATGGATAACGTAGTATTTGATCCGGCAGGCAAAATCTCTGGCGCGCCTGAATAATCCATCCAACACTGCCTTTCCCCCATTGTCACGTTAAAACCAATCACATTGATCTCAGCCCCAACCGTATTTCTAATGGACAGATAGAAATTTCCTTCAGCATCATAGATGAAGTCTGTTGGGATGACACCCCAGAATCCTACAGAACCGGGCTTATTTGCCCCTCTGATGTCGAATAATCCAACCTGCCAAGCCACAACCAAGACGATACCTATAGTCAGGATACCCCAACCATAGGTCATGAGAAACTCTAATGACGCCTGGCCTCGGAATAATCTTTTAAGGTTTGCCATACCGATAAAAAAATAGGAGCAAGGATATTTAAAAGAGGTTTAAGAAAGCATCGTTTTTAATGAAAAAAAGAAGGCTGGGTGGTATGGTAGGGTCAGGTAGGCTTGCGCCCCAACCGAAGTTGGATCCATTTTTTACCACCCAAGTCGGAACTTGATGGTTTTTGCACCACATCACCCTTACGAGTAATTCATCCGCGCCAGTGGAAGCTAACTTCTCTTAACACGTATTTATAGGATGCTTTAACGAATTACCTGATATCCCCACACCACCCATTAAAACGGATAGGTATTAAAGTATACTACATCATCATATATATAATTTTCGGTTTGGACTTGGAGGGGGGAATGGAGCGTTTTAACCCTCAATTGTGATAATCTTATCCGATAACATCTTTAGGTCTTCAGCTAGCCCCGAATCCGAGTCTTCTTTAAGATAGGGGAAAACAATCTTGGATTCCTTGACCCCAATCTTACATATCAAGCGGTGAATCAACTGCAACACCGAATGGCTATCTTCGTGGTATATTAGGAGAGCAGAGGGCGAATCGAAAATGG
>JBDREA010000131.1:0-24575 GCA_043820265.1 Candidatus Altarchaeota archaeon
GTCAAAGCAGAAGGTGTGGGTGCGATTGAAGCTCTAAGAGATATAGCTCCCGACGCATTCATCGTCGCAGACCTGAAAACGATGGACACAGGCCAAGTGGAAGTGGACATGGCTTTCAACGAGACCGCAGACGGGGTAGTATGCGCTGGCCAGGCCCCATTAGAAGTGATCGAGAAATTCATCTACGAAGCCCGCCGCGTAGGGATACTGAGCTTTCTCGACTTGATAGGAGTCGAGGACCCGATAAAACTCTTGAAAAAGCTCAAGGACCTGCCAGACGTTGTTGAACTGCACCGCGCCATCGACGAAGAAGACGTAAAGAAACCAAAATGGGAGCTCATCCCAAAAATAAGGGCGACATTCCCAAAAAAGAAGTTTCTCGTCGCAGTCGCAGGCGGCATCGAACCCGATACCACAGCTTACGCCCTAAAACAGGGAGCAGACATCATCATCGTCGGCAGATACATAACCCAAAGCAAAGACATCGAGAGAAGCACCAGAAACTTCATCAACCTGCTCCAGGGAGACATAGATTTAAAGAGAATACACACGGAGTAATTGGAGGAAGAATTCGTCAGGATGGCATTTTTGGAGGCTTTCCTGACGGGTTTTCTTGTTTTGGGTTTAGCAGAACTAGGAGACAAGACGCAGCTTGCGGTCTTAAGCCTCAGCACCAAGCACCGTCCCGTCGGTGTATTTATTGGAGTGATGCTTGCCTTCTTTTTAGTCGACGGATTAGCTATTCTTGTAGGGGGGACAGTTTCTCAACTAATAGGTGAATCTGTTATCGCTATATTTTCTGGAGGATTGTTCATCTTTGTAGGTTTATACATGCTTTTTTCCAATGAGGGGAAAGAAGAAAGAAAAGTTGTTGACAAAAACAAAGGATTCATGGGCTCACTTTCTACTTCCTTCCTTCTTGTTTCTGCGATGGAATTGGGGGACAAAACCCAGATTGCAGCCGCACTTCTCGCAACACAATATGATCCCTTGGGAGTACTTGCAGGAACACTTTTTGCACTGGCTTTATTGACTGCATTCACAATTATTGTTGGCAGAAAAATAACAGAAAAAATCCCGACAAGAAAGATAAATACAGCTGCGGCAACAATATTTATCTTAATTGGAATCGGGACATTAGCATTGTAGAAAGAATAGTCTAAATACCCCTATGGTATTCCTGCAGGGACTTTACTTCAATGGCCTTGCCCTTTGCCATGGAGATCCCTTCCGCCACTGCTTTGGCGCCTGCAGCTGTCGTGATGTATGGGATCTTGTAGCTGATTGCTGTCTTTCTGATGTAGCTGTCGTCGAATTTGCTTTCTTTTCCTACGGGCGTGTTTATGACCAGCTGGATCTCTCCGTTCTTTATTGCGTCAACGATGTTTGGCCGGCCTTCATGGAGTTTTTTTATCAGAGTGGCCTTCACACCGTTTATTTCGAGGAATTTTTGGGTTCCCTCTGTTGCAACAATTGACAATCCAATTTCATCGAGTTTTTTCATTGAAGGCAGTATCTGTTTTTTGTCTTGGTCTGAGACTGTGACGAGAACTGTGCCCTCGGTCGGAAGCTTCATCTTCGCCGCCTCCTGTGACTTATAGAAGGCCAAACCAAAACTGTCAGCTATCCCTAGGACCTCACCGGTCGATCTCATCTCGGGGCCTAGAAGTGGGTCGACTCCAGGGAAGCGGTCGAAGGGAAACACTGCTTCCTTGACTCCGAAATGCGGGATTTTTTTTGATTTTAGATGTAAGTCGCTTAATTTTTTTCCAAGCATAATTTGGGTTGCGATGCGCGCCATCGAAATATTACAGACCTTAGATACGAGAGGGACAGTTCTGGAAGCTCTGGGGTTAGCTTCCAACACATAAACGATATCATCTGCGATGGCATACTGGATGTTCATCAGCCCAACTACTTTTAATTCTATAGCAATCCTTTTTGTATATTCTTTTATGGTCTTTAAATGTTTTTCTGGTATGCTAATTGGAGGTATAACGCATGCCGAGTCGCCTGAGTGAACTCCCGCCAATTCTATGTGCTCCATGACAGCGGGAACAAAGGCATCGGTTCCGTCAGATATCGCGTCGGCTTCGGCTTCGATGGCGTTTTCAAGAAACTTGTCGATAAGTATCGGTCTCTCGGGTGTAACTTCAACCGCGGCAGCCATATAGCGTTTCAGCATTTCTTCGTCGGATACGACCTCCATTCCTCGCCCACCGAGGACGTAAGACGGCCTGACGATTAGGGGGTAGCCAATTTTTTCTGCGATAACAAGTGCTTCTTTGAGGCAGGACGCCATTCCCGCTTCAGGCATGGGTATACTGAGTTTTTTCATCATGCTTCTAAATCGGTCTCGGTCTTCGGCTAAATCAATCGTTTCAGATGAGGTTCCGATGATTTTCACTCCCGCCTCTTCGAGTTCTTTTGCAATGTTTAGGGGGGTCTGACCTCCGAATTGCACTATCACTCCTTCGGGTTTTTCCTTTTCATAGATGGAGAGCACGTCTTCGACGGTCAAGGGCTCAAAGTAGAGTTTATCAGAGGTGTCGTAGTCCGTAGAGACAGTCTCCGGATTGCAGTTGACCATGATAGTCTCAACTCCTGCGTCTCTAATCGCGAATGCGGCGTGAACACAGCAATAGTCGAATTCGATTCCTTGACCTATCCTGTTTGGACCGCCTCCTAAAATCATTATCTTTTTGTTACTGCTAACTGGGACCTTGTCCGGGGCGTTATATGTTGAGTAATAATAGGC
Source organism: Candidatus Altarchaeota archaeon (assembly GCA_043820265.1). Taxonomy (GTDB): domain Archaea; phylum Altiarchaeota; class Altiarchaeia; order IMC4; family JBDREA01; genus JBDREA01. The sequence continues at coordinate 2,759 of JBDREA010000131.1, forward strand.
AGCATCTTCGACACCGGATACGGGAACTGCATCCCATGCCTCAACGACACCAAGAGTTGTCCTGTGTTTTCTGATTTCAACTTCACTTACTCCAAGAATTCTTGCGAGGTATCTGTCTGCAAATCCGTCTTTTTTTGCCTGGCTCAATAGGTCGTCTGGGAGTTTTTTACCCTTAAACTTCAGAATCTCCTCTTCCAAATCAACGAGTTCTTTCATTTGCTCTATGAACCAAGGTTTGATATGGGTTTTCTTGTAGAGCTCATTTACATCCACTCCTTTGCGGATGGCTTCATACATAATGAACTGTCGTTCGCTTGACGGATTGTTCAACAATTCCATTAGTTGTTCAAGCGACTTTTCGTGGAAGTCTTTAGCAAATCCGAGACCGTAACGTCCGGTCTCAAGTGATCTAATTGATTTTTGGAAGGCTTCTTTGTATGTTTTCCCGATGCTCATCGATTCACCGACGGCCCGCATCTGGGTACCGAGCTTGTCCTTTGATCCCTTGAACTTCTCAAAGCCGAATCGGGCGAACTTTACAACTACGTAGTCGCCTGAGGGTGTATATTTTTCTAAAGTGCCGTCTCGCCAATAGGGTATCTCATCCATCGTCAGACCTGCTGCCAACTTTGAAGAAACGAATGCTATTGGAAATCCGGTGGCCTTCGATGCCAGAGCCGACGACCTAGAGGTGCGCGGATTGATCTCTATTACTACCACTCTTCCAGTTTTTGGGTCATGGGCGAATTGGGTGTTTGTGCCGCCAATGACCTGGATTGCTTCGACTATATCGTAAGAATATTTCTGCAGTTTCTCTTGCAGTTTTTTATCGATCGTAAGCATTGGGGCAGTGCAGTAGGAGTCTCCTGTATGCACTCCCATGGCGTCGACGTTCTCGATAAAACATACTGTTATCATCTGGTTTTTGGCATCGCGAACGACTTCGAGCTCCAGTTCCTCCCAACCTTCAACCGATTCCTCTACGAGAATCTGACCAACAAGGCTTGCAGATAACCCTTCTCTTACCTGGTCTTTGAATTCCTCCATGTTGTAGACGAGTCCTCCGCCCGCTCCCCCCATGGTGTATGCTGGGCGTATGACACATGGTAATCCGATTTTTTCTACGGCTTTTTCTGCTTGCTCCAAGGTGTTTGCGGTCAGGCTTTCGGGCATCTCGATTCCAAGCTTATCCATTGTGTCCTTGAATGCCTGGCGGTCTTCTCCACGTTTTATCGCATCCACCTGGACTCCAATAACTTTTACCTTGTATTTTTCGAGGATCCCATGATTGAATAGTTCGCTTGTGAGATTCAAACCGGATTGCCCGCCCAAGTTAGGTAGTAGGGCATCTGGACGTTCTTTTTTGATTATCTCCTCCATTGCTTCAAGTGTGAGTGGTTCTATGTAGGTGACGTCAGCCGTATCTGGATCAGTCATAATGGTTGCGGGATTCGAGTTGACAAGAACAATCTTGTAACCTAGACTTCGAAGCGCTTTACACGCTTGTGTTCCAGAGTAATCAAATTCACAGGCTTGCCCGATAACGATGGGACCAGACCCAATAACCATAATTTTATTTATGTCTTCTCTCTTCGCCATATTTCACACCTTTCCAATAAAATCGTTTCTAAGAAATAAAAATGATTTCTTTAATGGCTGCTTTTTGCTTTCCAAAAGAATACTGATTCAGATTTTAACCCACAAAAAAAACAATCATTAACGGAGTAAAAATGAAATCATACTTTTGGATAGCGGTGGCGTTTGTTCTGCTTTCAGTTTCGGCTGGCGCCCAGTGGGATGACTGCCCGTTCGGGGAGGTCGGAGACGAGTACCCTGGAGACTGCGTCCGCTACGTCGACACAGACGGAGATGGTATATGCGACCATAGTGAGCCCGCACCCGAAGACATGGTATCTGAGGTATTCGTCGAATCCCAGGAAGCGACCATCCTCCCAGCCGCGAATCCCATATCTACTCAGACGAAAAATTCCTCCTCAATTGAATTCCTTCCTCGGACATCCGCTTCCCCCAAGGTCCCCTTCGACCCCTACAACGCCATCCCAGTCAGCGCGTTGATGTTGATCCTCTTTGGGGGAACCGAGTATTTTGTGAGGAATGGGAGGGTTCCGGTATTGACTGCAAAATACTTCTGGAACTCATTACTGGCCGTATCATTTCTCGTCACGGCTTTAACATCTATTCCCTCGCTTTTCCCACAACTTGATGCAGGAGCAAGAATCATAAACTGGCACGTCGAATTCGGCCTAGTGATGATATGGGTAGGGCTCTACCACCTCTGGGGGAGAAGAAGCTTCTACACAAAATGCTTTCCTAGAGGAAAAAAGAAGTGTGATTAACGTTTTTCTTTTTCTCCTTCCCTATAGATTACTGTTATGTCAAAAACTGTTGAGAAAAAGGTGGTTGTTAAAGCCGGAGTTGAAGTTGCTCAAATCCAACCAAAGCAGATTAAAAGACCACCTGGAACAGCATTTGTTTTAGCAGCACTAGATACTGATGAATTCAGCGATCCTGATATTTTGGATAATCTCATCAAAAACCGGATCATCCTTCCTCTCACTCCAAAAACCTCAGCAAACGGAACCGAATATAAGGGGGTCGGAGAAAGAATCCAACTTGATGTTGAGTGGAATCTGAAAAAACAGAATCTCCCCTATGAACTCGATCAAATCTATTTTGTACCTGTTCACAGCATGTTGAAGGGGATCCCAGGTCTGCATGCGAGAAGTGCGAATATCGATGTGCCACTTGAATTGGTTGGAGTCGAACCAACCCACTCCATCAAGGGTCCAGGAGTTCGATCTTATAAGGCTTCGGAAACTAGTGGGGCCTATGCAATTAGTTTAGCCGAAGAAATATTCGAAAGGCAGGGACAGGGATTTGCTTTTATTGGGACAACCAGAACTGCCATTAAGGTATCTCAGGAATTGCAGGCTGAATTTGAGAAAGCCCGAAGAGAAGGTGATCCCATCATTAGAAGAGCTATTGTGAGGGGGATTACAGAAGTTTTCACTGTCAAACCAGGTGCAGTATTCCGGCCCCTTCAGCAAATCGTATATCTGAGGCATCCGTGGAAATTCCTCGAAGACTACCAAGAAGATCTTCTACCTGACGATAAAGCATACATTCAGGGCAGGATGGAAAGTGACAGAAAAACAAATAAACATGAGGTGTTAAAAGGGCTTCGGGGGTCTGGTTTTTTTAAATTACACAATGCTCATCTTTGGCCTAAGTGGTTAGATGCGACAATTGAAAAAATCCATTCATATTCTAATGAGTTCACCGAAGCGAGAATGATGGTTTTAATGGAGGAATTTATTAGAAATCCAAACAAAGATCCTCACTCTCTAACTCAGATTAAATCATTTCAGGATTCTCTTTCAGATCAAAGTATGTTTTCTAATAATCCTTTGGGGAGAGAGACTTTGGTAACTGTTGATTGGCTGGAAAATTTTAGAAGCGAAGCCCAATCTATAAGGTCGTCTCAGGGTGAGGAAGCATATCGGAAAAAACTTAGGAGATTTTATGAAATCTTTGGAGATGACAAATTAGGGTGCTTTATGGCTATTGAAGGTCTAGTAACAGATCTAGATCGAGCCAATCTCCTTCCACTTAAAAAAATAACATATGGCTCGGATCCGGTTGAGGATCTAAAAGATGAAGAGATAACTACACCTACCATCTATAGTGAAGATAAAAAACTGCCTATTACTGATGTCATTGATACAATTGAGGATGTAGCTAGGGAGGCTCCGATTGTTAAAAACATGATTCTCAGAGACCAGGTTTTATTCGAATACGACGTCCCCCTTCAGACTAGAATGGGTGAACTTCCAAACTTAAAAAGAAAAATGCAGAAGGCAGACTTCGAGACCTGGCAGAAAGTCTTCAAACACTATGGATTAGATTTAACGGGAAGAGAAATGGGGGAAGGGGATGAAGTAGGTCTCTTGAAAGTTAAAAGAGCTAGTAACAGAGAAAGAATTAGCATGAAACAGGCTCGAGCAGAGATTGGGACAAAATTTGTCCTTTCAACTTTCGTGAACTATCATCTAATGCACAACCGATTGAACGGCGTATTTTCGAGCAGAGGAGGATCTAGCCTTCTGGAGCAGAACACTACAGCCACCGGGCATGTAGTCGATCTAGACACAGCAAAAACTCATCTAGAAGAAAAAGAATTAGGAAACCAATTCCGGAAAGCCGATGAATATGATCTGGGAACTCTATGGGTGGCAATGGCAGCGAAACTCTTCAACATGGAAAAAGACGATATGGGAAGATTGGCTCGTAATAAACTCACCCATCCCTTCGCCCAAAGAAAAAAAGAAGCCTGGCTTACATACAAAAGAATAGCTTTGTATGGTATAAGTTTAATCAAGGAAGGAAAGGAATACCTTGGGATAACTGATAATCCTACTGAGTAATCACCTGATATAACTTAAGTCTTCGCTGCTTCCTTCTGGTGTGTGGTGTTTGAGCATTTTTTCGTGGGCGCTTATCATTTTTGTGATTTTTGTCATTTGTTCTTCGGTTTCTTTGGCTTTGGCTTCGAGTTTTTTCATGTCTACTTTTATACCCAGGATTTTTGTCAGGGTTTCGAGGACTGCTTCGGCGCTTCTTGCGTCGATGATTTGTCCGTGGGTTTCGCCCATCAGACATATTGCTTCTAGGTCTTTTTTATTGCAGAGGCCGAGTAGGAGGCCTGAGGCTCCGAATATCGCTCCTCCTCCCTTGAATATTATTCCGTGTTTTTTTGTTTCTTCGACGAGTTTTTTCTGGTTTGCCGCCCCGAATACCCTGGGAGTTTGAGTCAATACTCCCGTTCCAAGACCGCCTAATGTGTAAATCCTTTTAAGATCGAATTCGGAAAATACGTCGATTATTCTTTCCGAAATCTGGTATTGGCTGTCGGGGGTGATCCCCTGAAAGTCGCCTACGAGAAATATGAGGTCATTTTTCTTGCCTTTGGAGTAGTAAAAGTCCATGCTCACCATTTTTATGATGCCGTCATCGCCGATCAAAACCTGGGGCGGGAGAAATGGGCTGTACATTCGCGCAAACAGTTTGGCTTTTAACTCAGTTATCATGTGGTCTGCAGCGAGTTTTCCCACCAATCCGATTCCAGGCAATCCCTCTATCAGAATCGCCTTTTTTAGTTCGGGTTTTTCCAGGAATTCAACTTCGATTACATCCATCTTATCTCTTCTCCATTTGGTGTTTCAGTAACCTCCTGTATTTTCCGTATCTGTCTTGGGGAGAGTATCTTGGAGGTTTAGGAGGTCTGGTCTTTTCCCCGCAACTGCAAACCTTATTCAGGGTATATTGGCCGCATTTGCTGCATTTCAACAGTCTCATTTTTTTGGGATCTCTTTATGGAAAATCCCGTCTCCCTGGTTCTTTTTGAAGTATACGAGCGCGTCTTCCACCGAATTCTTCATGGTCTTTTCGGCGGATTTGTAGTCTTTGGCTTTTATCTGTATCCTGTAGTACGGGGCAGATATTGTGGCAACCTCGATCTCTGATTCAGATTTGTATTTCTGGATTTTTTGGAGCGTGTCTTTAATGATTGTAACCCCGTTTGGAGCGTAGTTTTTCAGCTCCACGAATCCTTTGACATACACATATGGGCTCGTGATGTTTTTCTCCACGGTTTTTTTGATTATCGGAATCCATGTTTTTGGGAATCCAAAAGATTCTATTGTTTGAGGCTCAGAGACTATGGCTTCAAAGCCCTCATATAATGTGTCGAATTTTCCAAATATTTTTTCGGCGATCTTTTCTTCGACTTCTTTTAGGTCTACTTTCAGCTCTTCGGCGAGAATGTTTAGGAGTTTTTTCGCTCTTTGCAGTTGTTTTACTTCCTGGAGTTTGTTCTTTTTTTGATGCTCTGAAACACGTCTAAGGCTTAGGTCTATGTGGCCTCTTTCAGGGTTGGTTTTCAGTACGACCAACACGACTTTTTGGTCTTCTTTTACGTAGTCTCTGATGTTTCGAACCCATTTCAGCGAGATCTCTGATAGGTGGAGCATACCCTTTCTTCCTGGGTATTCATCGAGTTTGATGAATGCTCCCTGCTTGAAGATGCTTTCGACCGATCCCATGATCAGTTCGCCTTCCTCCGGGTATCCGGGGTTTTCGTATGCCATTTCAGGTTTTTGCCTAGCAAGTTTAATGGTATATCTCTTATTATGGTGGAGGACATAATTATAGCGGATAGCGTTAAAAGCTATTAGATATATTAAATCGCCTCATTGACCAAGTTTCTAAGACGATTTTCTATATCTGGACGTATTTATATGTCCTCCAATATATGAAAAATGCCGTGAGGCATTTTTATACGCAAGGAGCCAAAAGCTCCTTAGCGTATTTGAGGCCATAATTTGATCTATGATTGTTCATTCAATTATGGCCTCAACTATAAATAATAATTACCATATAGTAAAGGCCATTACTATTCCAAGATTAGTACAGAAAGTTATGGCCTCTAATATATTAAAGGGCGGTAAAGGATAACTAGCTAATTTCGCCCTTTACCATATTTGGATTGTCAGAATCAAAATGAAGGATCATGTGATAACTGCGTTGGTGGAGCATAAACCTGGAGTCATGCAGAGGATTTCTGCTATGTTTTCCAGAAGAAAATTCAACATCGATAGTATAACTGTGGGTTCAACCGAGAACAAGGACGTGGCCCGTATGACCATCATTACTAGGGGAGATGACGCGATATTGGAGCAGATTCTTAAGCAGATGAACAAGCTTGTCCCGGTTATTAAGGTGCAGGATTTGAACTCAGATGACAGTGTTTGTCGGGAGCTATGTCTTGTAAAGGTCCATACTCCGGATGAAAAGCATAAGAGCCAGGTCATACAGTATGCGGATGTTTTTCGCGGAACCATTGTTGATGTCAGCCCTAAGGCGTTGATTGTTGAGATAACTGGGGATTCCCAGAAAATCGGTGCTTTTTTGGATTTGGTACGTGTCTTGGGAATAAAGGAGATGGCTAGGACTGGCACGACCGCGATGACGAGAGGTTAAGGCCTTTGTAAAATGCGTTCTTCACTGACGCTCTTTGAGGTCTTTGGTATTTCTGTTAAATTACATATCAGTTTTATCGTTCTTCTTTTAGTGGTAACTTTTTTTGAGGGGTTGACAACCCTATTTTATTTTTCGCTGATCTTTCTGTTTGTTTTAGGTCATGAGTTGAGTCATTCCTTGGTCGCCAAGATGAACGGGATACCTGTTAAAGAGATCGTATTGACTTTTATCGGTGGGATTGCAAGCATCGAGATTCCCGAGAATCCTCGTCTGGAGTTGAAGGTTTCTGTGGCTGGGCCAGTTTTCAATTTAATGGTTGTAACCTTTGCTTTAGTGACTTTAACGTTTTTTTATCCTACTTGGGCAGGTTCTATCAGCGCACAGGCTCTACGTGAGAATCCGCTTTCGCCTATGAATCTTTTGCTTAATATTATCGCAATAAACTTGATGCTCGGTTTTTTTAATTTATTGCCTGGTTTTCCCATGGATGGCGGCAGAATCCTTCGCTCAATCTTGGCTTTCTGGTTTGACTATGTTAAGGCGACTGAACTGGCTGTGAATACCGGCAGATATATAGTTTTTCCTTTTATGGTCATTTGGGGTCTGGTTTCTGGTAATCTGATTCTGGTTGCGATTGCCGGTATACTCTATTTGGTCAGTGGAGCGGAACTTCAGATGCTTTTATTGCGAAACTCCTTTAGGGGCGTGTCTGTTTTTGAGGCGGCGGATAAAAGTTTCACTTATGTCCTGGAGAGCTTATCTATCCGTGAATTTTTAGATTCAGGTGCCAACCCCGCAAAGAGATACTATCTTGTCATCTCTGATGAGGGATTACTCAGAGGTTATTTTTTTTTAAGGGATCTTGAAGGCCTAAATGGCAGTAACGCCCAGCAACCGGTGGCTTGCCTGGCCCGGGACGACTATAAAGTGCTCAAAAAGGACGGGCCGGTTAGCTACTTGTTCAGGAAAGGTTTGCTGAATAAACCGATCATTGTGGTAAGCGAAGGTGAGGTTTTAGGTGTTTTAACCCGGGATTATCTGTTGGATAATCTAAGATATTTTCAAAGCCGAAAAATTACCGGAAAAAATTTATAAAACCGATTTGCACATCACCTGTGAACCATTTAATAATCCCCAAATAAATATTATTAACATAGGCCTCGCAAACGCTTGAGCGTAGAGGGGATCGATTTAAGATGAAGTTTATCAGACTATCGTATATTTTTGTTTTTTTATTGGTCTTTTTCGTCCTTTTTTCTTTTCTTGGTTCAGCTCAATGCGGTGATTGTAGTCTGTCGGTTTTCGATGAATCTGTGACTTCAGGTTGCAGTTATCTGAAAGACGAGGCCTGGTATGCGTTCATTGACGTAACAAAATTCGGTACCGGACCCTTGTCTGATTTTCCCGGATTAGCTGATGATCCGGAGATTTCACCCGACCTTTGCTCCCACCCCGGTGGCAACTCCGTCTGGCAGCCTGGAGATGATTGCACGACTGATCGGTCGAAGTACCCTGGAGGGGTATGTGGCGTCGCTTGTTCCTGCGATAATTCGACGTCTACAGAAAGCATCTATGCTGGAACCTGTAAGATTGAATCCGATTTGGGAGGGACCTGCGGAAAAGCTACGTATCTGAAACCCGGCACATATGAGCTTCAGGTTGTCGATTCTAATGTCGGAGACATTTGTTTTTCTGATTATAACTGCGGCTTTCTCTGCCACTGCGGCTTGGAAGAGGGAGGTGAGAGAAGATGCAAGCGTTCCCCTTGGAGCATCCCATCTCTTGCCCGGGGTTCTGCGGCCGTCTACAACGACGAACACGAAATAATCGAGAAAAGCGAAGATGCATTGTTTTGTTTTCTGCGTGTTCTACGCGTCTGGAATGATGGGAGAGTTGACTATTATAAGGATCGCGAATGGGTGAGCTGCTTTGACGAAAACTGGGAGATACCAGCAGACAGCAAATGCAATGAGATAAAAGGATTGACTGTCATAGACGAAAGGGAATTAAGGCAGGGTGGAGCGATTTCTTTGATGTTGGTAGATAAAACCTACATCATGAATGAATCTTTCACATCCATTCAAGGCGACTGCTATGATTCATCAGTAAATAGCGAGTTCGGCGGGAACCCCTGTGTCTGTATGTGTGCAAAAGCAGGATATGAGACTTCTGGGGCAGGTGCCTACTGTGAGATCTGGAATACTGACAAGACTCCTCCTGCATGTCCAAGGCCGACCTATCCCGCAGAATACAATAAACACGTTGTCGGAGGGGATACGTATTGTACGGATTTCTGGGGGGGAGGAGTCACGAATTACTCTTGTTGCTGTACTGGGGAGTCGGCGATGCCGCGTGTTTCTCCGAAATACAACCATCATGTTGCAATAAGCGACATGTATGTTGTGTCCGGTCTTCTAGGAAACGTCTTGGGAGTGGATGAAAGCGACTACTATGATTCTCTTCGAGAAGCTCTCAGGGATCCGGATAAAGGGGATATTGGCCGGACCGATTATTACAGGATTTACACGCTCGCCCGGGGATGCGATGTGCTTGGTTCGGTCGACGATGATGCAAACTGCAAGTCGAACGTCGTCGTGCCAAGTTATGAGCGCCAGTTCGCCGATATTTCTACTCCCAACTACTTTGGAGAAATCGAGGATAAAGGATTTGATGACTGCACCTGGAAGCTCATCGATTACGGGAAATACTGTCAGACGCCGGGGATATACATTGCACTACTCAACAAGTCGCGTTTCGGAACTAACGTAGGTTTTCTTCAGTATTCGATTTTAGGAAAGGAGAATCTTAGCACCAGAAGAATCTATAACGACAGCATCTTCGACGGCAACCTCACAAACAAAAACGACGTATTGGAGTGGAACTGGTGGGGCGGACACAGACTCCTTGGATGCGACCTTTGCGAACCCGGAGACATCACTTGCAGCATGGGCTCATCTTTAGCCATGTGGTATACCTGGAAGGGCGAGGAGGGGGGCCGGGCCATCTGCGGATTTTTAACGGACGAGGAGACCGGAAAACCGGACTATGAGTTCATTGCTGATTCAGTTCATTCCATCGAGACGGATGTTGATGCACTCTTTATACAGGACACTGTCTGGAATTCTGAGGACAGGGATGGTGATCTGTGGCCGGATGGATTTGAGTGTTGGGGCTATTCATTCCGTGGAACCATGACCACTCCGGATTATGAGAACCCCTTTCCTTGGGGAACCCATGAAATAACGTTTGGAGCGTTTGTCCCAAAGTGCTATCTTCCCTGGCAAAACGACTTTTTCGCAAATGCAGGCGGGGGTGCAAACACTAACTGGGCATTAGAGGAAGGAAATTCCGAGTATTCCACCTTTACCTACACAGATGATGAGGATAGAGAATACGAAATATTTATGACAACTCCAATTTTTTCATTTAGCGAAATCATAGACAGCGGATGGGGGGTGATAATCGAGCAGATGACGCAGCAGTTCGCGCACTTCAACTATTCAGATTACCCCATGGAAGGCGACTGCGCAAGCGAGGTCGCGTGGGCGAAGTGCGAAAACGACCCCACCCTCACAAAGGAATGCTCTGGGCTCAGTCAAAACATTAACGGAAAACTTGAGGAAACAATAATCCCTTGCGCCTCAAGCCGTTGTATAGCCGATGTCGCATCCTGTTTTATGGGATGCTATGGTAATCCTGGGTTCCCTTACGTTGGAGGAGGAGAGTCCCCATACACATATGACGAGACCTTGTTTGACCAGGTCTCAAGAAGAAGCAACTCCTTCTGGGGGGGAGTTGAACTGACGGAATTCAGTCCCCCTCCCTACGAGGAGGAATGCTCTGTCCCAGGTTTCGACACGACCGGTTGGGCTTGGTGGGTCTTCAAGCACGCAGGCATCGAAGCCCTCGAGAAGAGACTGAATACGCCTGACGGCTACCGGGAAATTTTAAGGAATATGGCGGGAGAAACACCTGCTCTCGCACAGGAGATATGCGCTTGCGGAGGATGCACCGAGGATTTCGTCCTCAACAACGTCCAGGCCGGAGACATAATATTCGTAGATCCCTGTGGAACATCCACTCCGGTTTGTCCTTCCGCGAACGTTTGCCATATGGCGATATCTTCGGGAGGGAACATGATAATGCACTCAAAAAGGACCACAAAAACCGGGGGCGTCGGACTGGTTGAGGAGCCCATTCCTCCTTTGTATTATGATCCTACTGTTATCGGGATAGACAGCATTTTCAGGTTAGTGAACCTTCCTCCAGGTGGATTTGACACATACGAGTGCCTTGGAGGGACTGGAAGTTCCCTTCCACCGGAAAACTTCGATCCCGCAAACCAATGCCGTTACGCAGACCAGTCATGCGATGAAGCGGGTCTTGCATCCCCTTGCGGAGACCAGGACTTTCAGCAATTCGACTGCCCCAAGGGGATATTGTTGTCTGACGTTCCATATGTTTCCCAATGCTCAGGGGCGACTGGGGCGCTGACGGGAACCTGTGATTGGTTGAGTGACGGCAATTGCATCTGCCGATACGGTTGTGGCCCGACCTCGCTTTCTATGGCTCTCGAAAAACATGGTAAGGGAAGTGCCCTCGACATATTGGAGAGCATCTGCCTCGGGGAATCCCCACAGTGTACAGCCAATACCTGTGGTGAAGTGAATTGTATAGGGGATAAGGGGGAAATTCAGTGCTGCTCGGATTCTACCTGCGGTTGCGTGAAGGCGACTGGATGGGAGGGTCTAAAAGCGGCTATCACCCGGCTTGGAGGCGGATACGAACACATCACAAGCGGAGGATCAATACATGACTTATGGAACGCCTTAAACGACGGCAATCCAGTAATCGCTCTTATAAACCACCACAATATCAACTACAAACAGCACAACTGTCAGGCGAATGTCAACACAGAACTCAACGGACATTATGTTGCAGTCATTGGGATGAGCGATGACGTAAACCACGACTGGATAATCCTAAACGATCCCAACGTCCCCTCTACCTGCAACCAGAGGATTACCATGCCGACTTCTGCCTTCTTTGCTGCGTGGCAGGACAAGGGAAACAAGGCTTTGGTAGTGAAAAGTTCATCGGCTTCGAAGTCCGAACCCGGACCCCTGAGCCTCAGCGTTGAAACCGGAAAAAAAGTGGATACATCAATCCTTGCCGCTGGGCAGTTCGCAGACAGGGACGATTGCATCGCCTTCACGGCAAGCGAGTGCTCGGCGAAGAACGCAGACGGATGCAACCTCAACTGCGACTGCTTCAATACCGTGGGATTGACAGCCTGTGAGGCTCGAATCGCTGACGGTTGTGCCCCCGTTCAATGTTCCGGCACAAATGATTATCCTGTGACTTGTGTACCCATCGGACAAGCCCAGAAGCTCCCCGCGATGCCTGGAGGAATCGATAATCCGATGCCAGCTCAACCGGATGTGAACTCGTTCGTCTCAAAGCTTAAGGCGCTTAAACCAATCCCCGTTGACAAAATCAATCGTTTACCTGACAGCATAACTACGAAGGTTACCAGCGAAGTGATGGAAAAGGTCGAGGTTAAATTAAATCTCCCATTCCCCGCAGACAAGGTGGAAAAAACCGTGGAAAAGATTATCGGAGGAATTGTCAAATCAAAAGTGAGCGAATTAATCCAAACCTTAGTCATAAATAATCTGCCTGATCAAAGGATCCCAGATCCCTACACGTATATCCCCCAGACTCCCGCCTTCCCCGACGTTCCAATGTCTATGGAATTCAGCCAGTACATTGATGAATGGCCTGCAACTGTACCTATCCCCACACCGGAGGATGATCCTGCGCTCGAACCTATCAACTATCCGCGTCTTGGGATATTAAGCGAAGTACACGACAAAAGCGAAGACCTGCATGATGGGGTAGAAAACGTGAACTACTACCTCGAAACAACGAATGAAAACCTTGAAAGATACAAAGCTTTTGCTCTGGCTTGGAACTCGTTCCGAGGGTACACAACAGGGGCGACTGCAAGCGTCTCATTTGACAAAGACACGTTAATAGACGCAGTCACAGATCAACTCGGGGCCGAACTGGATTTCCTGGACGGATGCGATGGGGCATGCAAGACAATAGTCAACAACCAGGTAGGAGGAGCCTTCGATGACGCCTTCGCAGAACTTCCGGAATTCACCTTCGCGGGAGAAGTGGATGCACAACTCGGATTTTCTGCGGAAGAATTACCGGAACTGCCGACAACCGATATACCAAAATTCGAACCGCTACCGTTACCCCCTATAATCGCCAACTACAACGAGATACTCCCCCAGATCTATTCATGCGATAGATACAGCGCAACCGCGTCGGTTCCCGAAAAGAAAGGCAGCTTTAGTGTCCTAGCCGCACCAAACCCCGAAGTCATCCTGCCTAAGATCGAAAACCTCGAAGATGTCTATTACCCCACAATCGAGGTGCCGAACCTGGCATCCATTGTGACAGGGGCGGGTGCCATATCTCCCTATTATTGCAGCCGCCCGATGCATAAAGACCACGAAACAGGATCGAACGAACCATATGACCCCAGTAAGTGGGATCTAATCGATCTGCCATGGTACGTGGGAGACGAGTATCCCCCCGGAGTCGAGAGAGTCGACGGCCATACCAAGCCGGTTTACTGCAGTACAGATGGTAAAAAAGACGATCCCGGAGGATCGCAGAATAATCCCAGAGGGGAGAAAAACGATTTCACCAATCCCTGGGCGTGCTTTGACTACGACCTAAAATATTACCGCCAGATAAACCGCGACAGCTTGTGGGCCAACGTGTTCCAACTCACACCTGAAGTCTACATGGAGATGCCCTCCATCGGAACACCCATGACCTGCAGTGAAGTGGAGGATGCGGGAACCGAGGGATGGTTTGACGACTGGGGGGAAGAAAAGCAGCGCAGGGCATGCGAGAACGCAGACAACATCGTGGATGGAGGATGCTTCTTCGACTTTGAGACTGACGGCTGCTTTTCCTGCCCAGGAGAAGATGAGCATGATAGGATGCCCGTAATTGACTGTCAAAACTACAGCCAGTACGACGGAGATACCGGCAGCGAAGACAGGGAAACATGCATTGAGGACTGGTGCAAAGTCGGACCGTGTGATTGGAAGGAAACGGAACCAAATGAGAAACTAAGATGCGTGAATGCGACTTTGGCGTTTGTGGACCGATGCCATACAGACTGCGGCATCGACTGCGACTGGGACCGCTGCGATCACATAGCCGAATACGTAGACCAAAACGACGACAAGATACTTGACGGCTGTTGGTTTGAACCAAGCGAGTTTTTGGCGGGAAGCAAATGCTATAACTGTGATATGGGGGAAAACTTCATCGGGGAATGCGCCAACTACACCAATGAAGATTCTTGCATGCGAAACGATTGTGGGATCCACATCGTTGAGCCGCCTCTAGCGGAGGTCAACCAAGGCTGCATCTGGGATGTCGCAGAAAAGAAATGCAAGGATATGATAAAGGCTCCCTTGGATAAGACGTGCAGCCAATTATGTAATAGCAAGATGTATTCCATGAGTCCCTCAGAGCATGAGGCCTCGGCAGAAGAGGGAATAATTACTGAAACATCCTGCACCTTAAATAAGTGCGAGAAAGCGAGCGAGTTGCTCCCTGGAAGCTGTTGGTTCAACAAGAAAGTTAATTACTTTATGGGTGGATCCTGCTATGAATGCCTTGGCGGAAAGCATTCCGTGAAGTCGTGCGACGACTACAGTCAGGAAGGAGGTTACTCCACAGAATCCTGCAACGAGAACTCTTGTCAAGCTAACTTAGTCGGAGAAGTCGATGAAGGTTGCGGCTGGACCGAAGCCCAGGGCTGCTTACCGAAGGGAATGTTCGGTTCCTGCAAGGAATTCTGCGGAGAAGGCTGGTTCAACAAATGCGGCGAAGAGGAATGTAATCTATTAAGCGAAGTATTCGCCGACGGATGCTGGCTTGATTCGACTACCACACCTGACAGCTGCTGGAACTGCCAGATGGGAGATAAACCTGTGACTGGCTGCCGAGACTACACAAACGACAACGCATGCCTGACAAATCCCTGCAAGCTATCAGGCGGCTGCGGATGGGACGGTGAACAATGCCTTGGGTCGGTCAACCTTGACATGGAGATATTCACGCGAACAGGCGGAGACTTGGCCGAACTACCAGGTCCTCTACCCCCCATCCCCGGATTAGGCGGTGAATCCGGGGGACCGGTGTGGATACACGCAGGCGGAGGATTCACCATCCCAAACGAAGATGAGGCCAAGAAGATCTGGAACGAGCAGAAGGACTTCGGTTTCTACGAGTCTCTGGGAGATAAATGCATGTCTCAACCATTCCCAGTCGAATCATTCTGGTGCGTTCCAAATCCACTAGATCTAATAAAACAAATGAAGGATAATTCCATGGAGATAACAGGCAGAAATGATATGGGTTCTTCTTGTTTGAATGGTATGAATCCCATGGATCATGTCCCGCCCGAATGCGGAGAAATTTGTGGCAAGGAAGTGATCGATCTGAAGCAGATCGAACTGCCAAACGGGGAAAGCGCAGGGGTATGGCCTGACTATCACACCTGGATAAACACGACAATAGAAGAATTCAACAGCTTCGGAATCCCGGTCATCATCGAAAAAATGACCCGGGGAGATCAGTACAGGATGGAAAACGACCCCCTCCAGAATTACACTCACCCATTTTCTGGAAACATCTTCCCAGTCCCAGCCGCACCCTGGAAACTGTTGAACTGGTTCAACGTCGAGCACAGCATAGGTATGAGTGCGAACAAGATAAACATAACCGGCGATTATCACGTGAAAAGCCTCATGAAAAGGGTGGTGAAAACCCAGCAGTGCGCCTGGCACGGATGTGATCTGGAATTGTCCAAACAAGCTCCTGCCGTGGGTTGCGTACCTCCACCAGGTCCGGGAACACCTGTTTGGTTCCAATGCAAGGGTCAATGGCACAAGTATGGGTGCTCCTATCCTGTATTGGTGAATATATCGGCTCCACCGCCCTTTACAGGGATAGGCGAAGCTTTGATGCCGATGCCTGAAAGATTCGAAGATTATTCGATCGTGGACTATGAGCCCTACGGAGACCAATTAACTATAGAAAAAATGAGCGGGATACCAGGTCTTCCGGGCGTTATAGATATCGACGTGGAAGGATACATCGACTACCGAGAAGACGAGAAACCATTGGATGTCAGAGGAAAACTTGAGATCAAGGCGGAGCCGGATTATATGAACGGGTTCGATCTGGTTCTTCCAGGGATCGCCGTAGTGGAATACTCAAGGAATAACTATCCCGCACTTCACAAGCTATTTAGAACCAACACCACCGGGGACTCCTTCTACGGGGACAAAGAGGAAGCGAATCAAATATTTTTGGATTCCCAGACCAAGTTTTTCATGGAGATGGGAGACATCGCATCAGTAAACGAGAGCGGCGGCCTTCAGAATGTGGACTGGAGTCTGCCTTGGTACTTTTGGATGCGAAATCCCGTCATCAAGTTCTATGACATGAGAGATCTCTTTTACGCCCAAGACAGCATCTACAGCTGGTACGTCAACCTGGAAGCTCCGGGAGGGATTGAAAGGCTCTGGTTTGACAAATCAAAGAGCATCGGATTATTCAGGAACTTCCATGAAGACGAGCCATTGTACTACGATCTCTCCGCGTTCGGTCCGGTGCCGAGGTACACGATGAGCCGGCCAACTGAAACATCAACGGGGCCAAGAAGGATTGATCCAAACATTAAAATCACGAGTCTAGACAACAGAACCACAATTTTCCCGTATGTCGTATACAACGAAAAAGAGGGAAGCTTTTCGTTCACCTTCACTGTAAAATTAAATAGCGTGGATGAACTAGAAAAAGGATACCTTAGAGTCTATACCCCCCTCAGATACAAGGACTACAAGTTTTCCGACGGTTTTCCGGCGATCTAAAAGCTGGGGTGGCGAAATGTCTAAAACAATAAATATCAGAAAAAAAATCCAGATACTTATTCTGGTATTGATAATTTCGTTTTCCGTTGGGCAAATAGAAATATGCAATCCCAGAAACCCGGTTCGAATCGAACACAGTTATTTACCTGAAAATCCAGAATTGGGGGAAATTGTCATAGTTCACGCCGAGGTCGTCGCAGACAAGGGCAGCGTCTACCCCGAATCAGCGGTGGTACCCCAGGGAAAGCTCATCTTCGACTTCAAGCCCCCATACGAAGCCTACAGTAAAACCTTTGCGGGTCCAGTTGGGGTCCAGGCATTCCTATTGAAGAAGCGCAGGGCAAAAATCGAATTCATATATAAGGGAGTCGACCAAGGCGCTTGCCCACTGCAGTTTCAGGAGGCCAGAGCTGCAACCAGCGTATACACCCCTTGGGGAGGCGCCATCGGATGGATGATGGACCATCTGATAGCCTTCAGTGCCATCTTTTTCGTCTTGATATTCTACCACTGGTTCAGCCCCAACAGGCTCGACATCGACACCATCCTATCTGATACGGGATTGATGGCGATACTCCAGGATTTTTTAGGCGCGAAAAAACGACAATGATGAGCCAAGGAAGACAATCCAGGAAATTCAGCCGAAAAAACGGCTTAAAGATGGGAGTAGCCCTGGTGCTTGTCCTTTTATTCTTTGCGGCCACCGTCTCCTGTGAAGATAGCGTTTGGGACATCGAACGGGAAGAAGATAACGCGGCCGGAGGATTATTTGCCGACCTGTTCTTTGGATTATTCGACATACTCTTTTCCATTATGAACATAATCTTAATAGGTGACCTCTGGCTTTATATGTCTCTTTTAAAAGTTACGATTACCTGGAATCCGACCATATATCCTCTTGCAACAGACGCCCACGGCAACCTCTGGGGGACGGGCCTTCTAATTTTTTCGATGATGAAGATTCTGATCCCCCTAATAGAGTTCGCCCTCCTCACCATAGGCGTGTATTTCATATTCATCTGCAGGGCCCCAAAGGCGAGAGCCAAGGCGAAGCTGATGCTTCAAAAGCTGATGCTCGCAATCATCCTCATCACGGCGAGTCCGGGAATATACCAGTTGATGCTCGATTTGTCCCAGGCCATGGCTGAAAGCCTTTTGAATGTGATCCAAACCCAGATCGGCGGAGGCCACGACTTCCCGGACGCCTTTGCGTTGTATTTCTGGGATATCGCAGCATTTGGAGGCATCGGCACCGGCGTACCAACAATGAGCTTTATCCCTCTAGTCATCGGTGTTTTTGTCACCTTCTTAGCCGTCATTGTAACAACCCTCCGATACGTCATGGTTTTGACTTTAGCCATCCTCTTTCCCATCACCTTGTTCCTCTACTTCTTCGACCTCACAACTTCGATAGGCAGAGAGCTAGGCAAAGCCACTATCACATGGATAGTAAGCCAGGTCGTGATGGTCGCCTGGATAGCGATAACTCTGTCTCTACTCTCCGGATTTCCAGCCGACGTTTTAAGGTTCGACGCGTTCATCGCCTTGATAATGATAAGCATGGGCATGGCGTTGATCGTAGTAGCCCCCCTTACGACCACCGGCCTCATGGACTGGCTAGGTGCCATGGTGGGGATGGCTGGTATGATGGTGAAAGGTTGGGTGGGATATGCCCTGGCAGCTGCCGGAGGACTCATGCGCGGACAGGGTATGGCAGCCATTGCCGCGACCGGGACGAAGAAGGCCATGGAAACCATCTCCAAGAGACTTCGTACTAGAGGGGGTAAGGCAGGCCACCCGGGAACAGCGAAAGACAAAAGCACTGGTAGCGTTGGAGGAGACCATAAACGGGCCAAATCTAGGTATGGGGATTCCAAGGCTCAAGGCCAAAAAACTGGTGCGAGGATCGGAGGAAGGTTCGGAAAATTGGGCGCAAAAGTCGGTGGGGCCATCGGAAAGGGCGTAGGGGCGGCCAAAGGAGCCAAACGTTATGTAGGATCGATGGGGAGGTCCTTTGCGGGAGCGCCCTTGAGAACTGCGAAAAGTATGGGGGGAAAAGCAGCTAAATGGACTAAAGGAAAAGCAGGGAATTTAGCTCGAAGACTCAATCCTGGGAGATGGGGTGCAGCAATTGGTGAAAAGATAAAAGCCGGTGGACAACATGCAAAACAGGCAGGGAAATGGGCGGTGAACACTCCAGCCGGAAAAAGTATTGGTGCAATGGGCAAAAAGCTGGCTGGAAGTCGATTTGGCCAGCGTATGGGAAAAATAGGCAGAGGTATTGGAAAAGGGACTGTGGGTCTTGGAAAGGGAGCTGCTTGGGTAGGTCGGGGCGCTGGCGGATTGGCGATGGGGGCCGGAAGAGGAGTAGCAAATGCAGGCAGGTCTGTTGGCAGTTTTTTAGGAGAAGGACTGAAGGGTTGGGGGGAGGGATTAAAGGAGTTCGGTAAACTAGGGGCTCCTCTGGCTCATGTTGGAAAGAGGCTGGTTTCTGATGCCAAAGATATTGCCAAGACTACTGGAATATTAGTAAAAGGAGCAGGAACAGGAATAGCCAAAGCTGGAAGGTCGGTGGCACAGTCCAAATTAGGCAGGGACACAGCTGCGGTTGGTAGAAAGATCGGTGCTGGGGGCGTATGGGTAGGCAGGAAGGGGGCCGCTGTTGGTCTAGGAATCGGTCGGGCTGCGAAAGGAGGATATGAAAAGGCCAAGGCAGCTAAGGGTAAATATGATAAGTTCATGGACAAAGGCGGTGTAGGGAAAGCTGAATACAAAAGTAAATTGGGCAAGCTTAAAGAAATGAAAAAGAGGGGGACAATATCTAGCGAACAATATGGTATGCACAAAAAGGCCCTTCAACGAAGAACCGGAATGACAGTCGGTAGACGACTTGCCAGGGCTGCGGTTAAATTTCAGCTTTCTCCAGTAAGGATGATGGGTAGATACTTGAAGTCATCAATGAACAACCTAGTTCCTGGAAGGGCAGGTGGTGGGGGATTCAAAGCAGTTCAAGGTAGGATTCTGGGTAAGCTTGGGATGCAGAAAAGAGGAGGAAAAACTGTTGGCAGACCTAAGAATGCTGGGGGAAGAACTGCCAGACCTCAAGATGCAAGAACAGAAAAACTTCACCAACAGATGTTTGATCGCGAAAAGAGAGCCCCCCTGAGGAACCGCTATAGTGGTTATCAGGAAAAGTTAAAAGGAAGACTCGATGCTGGTAAAATCAGTGAAGCCGACTACCAAGCTAAAACATCAAAACTTTCTGCAAGACTAGGTAGCGAAGATAAAAGGCTCGATAAGGATTTCGAGAGGAAAAAGGCGGGAAGGACCAGCCCATTGGACACAAAGAAACGAAGCACGCCTATGCGAAAAGATGCCTTGCCAAAAGTGGGATCAGACAGATCTATGTCAAGGGAGGATTATCAAAAAGCAAAACATCGCAAGCGATTAGGATCTAGGACCTTAGGTCAAGTTGTAGGTCAAGGCGTGGGGGAAACCCTGAAGGCAGCCCTTATCCCAGGGTATGCTTTATTAGCGTTGGGAAAGCTAGGGAAGTCTGGGCTTAAAAGCTCGAAGGAGGGTTTCAAGAAGGGATACCGAAAAGGTTCAAGGGGTGGGAAAGCCCCGAAAAAAGCCGGTGGACAATTTCCCAGAACAAAGGATAGAGTCAAAAACTGGGCCGCAGACAAAGGACACAAAGTAGGTGAGGGGAAAAAGAAGTGGGCGGATTATGCAAAAGAAAAAGGTGAAGAAGTCACACAAGAACAAGGCCAAAAGGGCTACTCCAAAGCCGCAGCAAAAGCTGATAAATCCGGCAATGCAAAAGATCATGCGAAGGCAGGTGACAAAGCATTGTATGCTTCAGAGATGTTCGATGGAAAAGCCAACCAAGGACAAAGGCAAAAGCTCCAAAGAAGTGGTGCTGAAAGATATGGGACTGCAGCTGACAAATTCGAGAAGTCAGGCGACCTGAAAAAGGCGGCCGAATACAGGGAAAATGCAGCTAGAGCAGCACACCACGGAGGAGACCTGCAGGGGGCAAAGGATCATTACGCAAAATTGGGCGAAACCTACGGGAAGATGGGCGACGAATACAAGGATAAATCAATTCAAGCAAAATCTCAATCCAGAACAATAACAGAAAAGCCGACTCCTGAGTCAACTGCGGGAGGAGACGGAAAAGACCGTCAAAGCGGAGGAGAAGGACCAAGGACCGAAGCGCCTCCTCCGGGTGCGGAAGAGCCCCCCGGAAAAACAGGCGAGGATTCCAAGATGTATGATGAACAGATGGACCAGTCGACAAAGCAACAGATGATTGGGTCTGGTGGGCGCAAAAAGAGGAAGGGAGAAGAGGGTGAACTGGAAAAGGACATACTCGACGACACCGGCCGGCAGGACGAAGAATAGAGCCCTATATTTTTCTCAGAGATTTTTTTTCGCATAAATCGATGAAGTTTTTCAGGATGATCGACCCCTGAGGGGTGTGTTCGACTTCCGGGTGGAATTGGACTCCGAAGATCTTTTTTGTCTTATGGCGCATCGCCTCTACCGGGCACACCTCGCTTTTGGCTAAGACAGTGAAATCCGGGGGGGCCTTTGCCACTTCGTCTCGGTGGGACTCCCAGACCTTGATGTGTCTGGGCAGACCCTTAAAGAGTGTGTCTGGATCTAGGATTTCGATTTCTACTTCGGCGTATTCGCCGCTCTCTCCCCGCCCAACCGTTCCTTTGAAGTGGTGGGCTATTAGCTGGTGTCCGAGGCATATCCCCAGGATTGGTAGG
>JBDREA010000132.1:0-3403 GCA_043820265.1 Candidatus Altarchaeota archaeon
CGCTTGGAAGAGGATGAGGAATTAAAAGAAAAGGAAATCGAGGATCAAAAGGAAGTTATTGTAGAGGCAGAAAAAGCCGTTAAGCGTGCAAGACGCGACTACATTGATGCCGCCAAAGAATTCCAGATTATGGAGAAACACAAGGAGCTTTGGGAAAGAAAAATACAGAATGAGATAAATAAGAAGGACGAGAAGGAAATGGATGAGCTCGGAAATATTATTCATCAGCTTAGAAAGAGGGCTTCGTAATGACACGTGTTGAGGATAAAAAAGATAATGCTGCGGTTCAAGATAGCAAGCGGATTTCTCAATCGAGGAATACGGAGAGTAGTAATAATCGATCCAACATTCTAACGCCGACCAAAATACCGTTTAACTCCGTTCTAGACCAGACGAAGAGTCGCTCTTCGGATTCTAATTTCAAAGAATCGCTGAATAAACCTTCAGAGTCCAATACACGAACGGCGACGGAACATGCTGTTCGTGAAACGAGATACGAAAGAGACGGGAAGGAGAGTCGGAAGGATACCAAACATAAAGAAAAGGATAAGGGCGTTGAAGAAAACAAGGAAGAGCGAGGGGCCAGCAAGGCCTTAAGGGCAAAAACGGCCGAAAAGAAGGTTGTTGCCCGTTCGGCTACAGGGCAGCGGGGTAAACAAAGTGATACATCGGGTGGAGGCCGTGAGACCATGACTCAGGGCAAGGGAGAAAAAGGAAAAACCTATGGAGAGATCCTGGACAAGTCCTTAACGAAGAAAGGTTCGGCGAAGCCCGGAGATGTTGCAACGGCTCAGGGAAGCTTTACTTCGAAAATGAGTGCAGCCAAAGCAGCAGAGGCCAGCGCGGCAGCACAGGTCTTTCCTAAACAGGTTCTAGATCAGATCGTGCAGTATATACGGGTTATGACGACACGGGAGGGGAAGAAAGAGATGGAGATTCACCTCCATGAAAAGATTTTTAGAGGACTTCGAATCAAAGTCTCTTCGGCCGATGGCAAAATCCATACAACCTTGATGGCACAATCTTCGGAGGCCTTAGAACTTTTGAAGGCAAATCGTGGGCTACTTGCCAAGCATCTTGAAGAGAAAGGCATTGATATCGAGGGGATAGATGTTATACTCCTTGGCGATTCATGACACCCTCATCCAAAACTATTCGACCATTTCCTTTTGACTCTTTACCCAAGTCATCGAAGGCCTCTGTTCGTCTTTTGGGAACGCTGTACGAGGCCTTGCCACAGTTTGGATCTATCAGTGAATTTCATGATCGGTTAGAAAGTTATGCGTCAGGGCAGCTGGGAATCAATTTATCATTGAGCCTGCAAGATGTATCCACCCTTCAATTTTCAGAGCTAGCCAACAAGCATCTTTCCAATCAGAGTCTGTATGCCTTAGTATCTTTATCTCCGGCTCAGGGTCGTATTGTCTTGGAGATGGATTCCGTACTCACGTCTGTGTGTGTGGATCAACTCATGGGAGGTGGGGGCGAAACAGAGATTTCAAGGCCTTTGGGGAAGAAGCCTACAGAAATTGATCAAGGCGTTGTTTCCTATTTTTTGACGAAAGTCTTGTCTCATATTTATGAATGGTCTGGGGAATCTTCGCGTCTTCATTTTAGATTGGAAGAACTGACATCCGACATGAGCCAGTTGGATGGCTTGTTTACCAAAAATGAAGAGTGCCCCTCTCTCCATTTTCAAGTGCGTTTCGGCGAAAAATCAGGCTTTGTTCGCCTTATTTTTCCGGCATCGATTATTCAAAAACTTGTCGTAAAAAAAGGGGTGGGGATGTCAGAACGGGAAGAAATCTTTTTTCAGGAACGTGTGGATCAACTTGATTTCCTTTCGACAGAGCTATGGGCGGATGCGGGAAGGACACAGCTCAAAGTCGATGACATCAATAAGCTTGAAAAAGGGGACATAGTGTTGTTTGATGAGACCGAACTTACGATTGGGCCTGAAAATAGTATCGAAGGAGACCTCATTGTTCGAGCGGGTAAGGGCCAAAATGTGGCCTATCCATCCACGGTAATATCCGGTAAGGTGGGTGGTAAGAAAATAACGTTGCGGCTTGAAAAAAGCCAAAGGGTAAACCAATGACAGAAAATAACGAAATCAAGAAGAAGCCCAGCATTCCTCCTAAAAAAGTTGTAGAGCCCGACCCCTATTTATCGGAGTTGGATTCCTCTATCGAGGAGCTGGATAAGACTCCCGCAAGAAAAGTCAGCGAGGATGATGGGCTTGGGAAAACAGTAATCACAAAACAACCCGATTTGGGCGAGGATCTTGACATTAACGAACCCTTATCAAAAAACCTGCTCGATTTAGCGCCCGATATTGAAGTTTCGCTCGTGGCGATCATTGGGAAGAAGACCCTTTCGGTAAAGGATTTACTCCTGATGAGAACCGGTCAGGTTGTTGAAATGGAGAGAGATCTTCATGAGGCGATTGATTTGGTTGTCGGTGGAAAAGTTTTAGCTAGAGGTGAGTTGGTGGATGTGGAGGGTAGGATTGGCGTTAAGGTTCTAGAAGTCATGACCCCATAAATAGAAAGAAAAAGTTCCTATGGATGTACAGCCCTTGTTAGAGAATAGTCAAACCATCGATTTTACATGGATGGTATTTAAGATGGTGGGCGTGCTGGGTCTCCTTCTGCTTTTGATGTGGGTGATGGTTAAGTACTTGTTACCTCTACTCATGCGGCGTGGATATACAGCATCCAAAAACAAAAGTCATATATCGGTTGTGCAGCGGCTTACTTTAGAACCCAGAAAAAACTTGTATCTGATTAAACTGGCCACAAAATATCTACTGGTAGGAACGACCGATAAATCGTTGGAACTCATTGGGGAGGTTTCAAAGGACGATGTCGACTAAAACAAAAAAGATTTTCCTCTTTTTCTTCGTAACCATCGTATCGTTTGCCCTATCCGGGATCGCCCATGCAGAGGCAGGTGTTTCGGTTTCGCAGTCGGTGACACAGCAGGCCATTGCGCGGCCCTTGGTTCTCCTCCTCGTTCTGGGAGGTTTGTCGCTCATACCCTTTGTTGTGATGATGACAACAGCGTTTGTTAAGATTGCTGTTGTTCTGGCGTTGATTCGTAACGCAATGGGAACCCAGCAGATCCCGCCAAACCCTATTGTTACTGGACTAGCGATGATTTTAACGGTTTATATTATGATCCCTGTGGGGATGCAGATTTATGAAACCGCGGGGGATGCGATTAAGAAGGGTAGCAATCAGCCGGTATTATCAGAGGCCTCGGTCAGCATACTGTTGGAGGGTGTGAATAAAGCAAAGGAGCCGGTGCGAGCTTTCTTGCTCAAACACGCCCATGCAAAGGAAAGAACCCTTTTCTTTTCTTTAGCGCGAAAAATGCAGGCCGAAAAAAATAAGGATAAAAT
>JBDREA010000133.1:0-6238 GCA_043820265.1 Candidatus Altarchaeota archaeon
ACCTAAAATTAAAAAACAGTATCGGGTAATCCCAACCCCCAAAGGAGTCAGACTCAAAGAGATAGACTCCAAGCAATCTCAAATCAAAATATGTAAAATAAAGGGAAAGACAAAAGTGAAGACAGGAGCCACCCAACTCAACCTACACGATGGCACCAACCTCATAGTCCAAGAAGACAAGTTCAAGGTAAATGACTCACTTCTGATCAACCTACCAGATAGGAAAATTCAAAAGTCGTTCCAACTTAAAAAAGGGAATTTCGGATTAGTCGTCTCGGGAAGACACAGCGGAAAAACAGGCCCAATAAAGGAAGTGATACAAGGTACACCAACAAGGCAATCGCTGACCGAGATCGGAGAAAATCTCCAAACAATGACTAAATACATATTCGTCTTAGGCGAGAAAGAAGCAGAGATAACCTTATAAAATGAACAAGGAAAATCCAATGCAGGCCCCACGACTAGAGAAAGTCGTCGTAAGCATATCTGTGGGGGAGTCAGGAGAAAAACTCGTAAAAGCAGAAAAGCTCCTAACAAAGCTCACAGGAAGAAAACCTGTCAGAACAGTATCAAAACATAAGATACCTGCATGGGGGCTAAAGAAAGGAGAACCAATCGGATGCAAAGTGACTCTAAGAGGGGGAAAAGCAGCAGAGTTCGCCAAAGGGGCATTAAGCGCAAAAGAAAGCATGCTACAACCCAACAATTTTGATAATGCAGGCAACATAAGCTTCGGATTAAACGAATACATTGACCTACCCGGAATCAAATACGACCCAGAAATAGGCATAATGGGGATGAACGTAAACTTGACCCTCGAACGACCCGGCTATAGGATCAAGAGGCGCAGAAAACAAAAAACCCCCATAAAACCTCAAAACAAGATTATCCAAAAAGAAGCGATAGAATACATGGAAAAGAATTTTGGTGTGCAAATTGAGCAAGAAAACTAAAGATCAAGAGGAACGTCAAAAATTCGACACACGCAACCTTATATGCAGCGTATGCGGAGCTCGGCACGGAGTCATACACAAGTATGGCCTGGAGATATGCCGCAGATGCTTCCGGGAAGTCGCCCCCAGCATCGGATTTAATAAATTCTCATAAAAATGAACGAACCATTATTGTTTGACAGGTGGAATTTCACAGAAGTGCAAGTTCCAAAAGAAGGGGTAAAAAAGTACATCAGCCTTCAGCCGGTGTATCTGCCCCACACATCTGGCAGATCGACTAAAAAACAGTTCTCAAAATCTCATATGAACATAGTCGAAAGACTGGTAAACCGCATCATGAGGTCAGGCCAAGGGACCAGGAAAGTTGCAGGAAAATACATCCGGGGAAGCGGAAACACAGGAAAAAAGCTGAAGGCACTAAAAATCGTTGAACAAGCATTTGATATAATTGAAAAAAGGACGAAGAAAAATCCAATCCAGGTCTTCGTCGATTCGATATGCAACGCCTGCCCCCAAGAAGAAACCACTGTGATAATATATGGGGGTATAAGATACCATCAAGCAGTGGATGTAGCCCCACAAAGGCGCGTAGACTTCGCTTTAAAATATATTTCTTTAGGCGCCTTCGCCATGGCATTCAAGAAGAAAACATCCATTGAAGAGGCATTAGCAAACGAAATCATTTGGGCCTCCAACTCAGACACAAAATCTTACGCTGTTCAAAGAAAAGAAGAGACAGAACGAATATCCTCATCAGCTCACTAAAACTATTTATTTTGATAAAAATGGGCCGCCAAGAAGAAATCATGGAAAAAATCAAGGAATTGATTGACCAGCCAAACTACATTAGGAACATGGGCATAGTGGCTCACATTGACCATGGGAAAACCACTCTATCAGATAATCTTCTGGCAAACGCGGGAATGATATCCATGGAGACAGCCGGAAAACAGCTAGCTCTCGATTTCCATGAGGACGAACAGCAAAGAGGCATAACAATAGACTCAGCCAACGTATCCATGGTGCACCCCTACGAGGGAAAAGACTACTTAATAAACCTCATAGACACTCCAGGACACGTAGACTTCGGAGGAGAGGTCACACGAGCAATGAGGGCCGTAGACGGAGTCGTAGTAGTAGTATGCGCGGTCGAAGGCATCATGCCCCAGACAAAAACAGTGATAACCCAAGCCCTAAAAGAAAAAGTCAAACCCACGATATTCATCAACAAAACCGATCGCCTAATAAACGAACTCAAACTATCCCCCGATGAACTCCAAAAAAGATTCGTAAAAATCATAACAGAAGCAAACAAGCTCATAAAGCAAAGGCAACCCGAAGGAGTCGACTGGACAGTGAATGTGGCGGACGGAAGCGTAGCGTTCGGTTCAGCCTACCACAACTGGGCGATAAGCGTCCCCTTCATGAAACAAACAGGAATAAGCTTCAAAGACATCATCGACTATTGCAACCAAGACCAGCAAAAAGAGCTTAGAGACAAGGCTCCAGCACACCAAATACTTCTCGACATAGCCGTAAAACACCTGCCCAACCCCCTAGACGCCCAAAGGCTTCGAGTCCCTCAGATCTGGCGCGGAGAATTAGATTCTGAAATCGGCAAATCAATGATGGAATGCAACCCAGAAGGACCCGTAGCTATGATGATCACAGATGTCACAATATTCGACAAAAGAGAAGGAGAGGTGGCGACAGGGCGAATATTCTCAGGGCGCATAGAAAGAGGCGCAACAGTCAGCCTAATCGGTGCAAAAAAATCCGAACGAATTCAACAGGTAGGGGTATACATGGGAGCGACCAGACTCAATACAGACTCAGTCTGCGCCGGAAACATAGTGGGTGTCACAGGCCTAAAAAGCGCCTTCGCAGGCGAAACAATCGCTGCAAACCCTGAAATGAAAGCCTTTGAAGGAATGAAACACACCTCTGAGCCCGTCGTAACCCAAGCAATTGAGGCAAAGTCCATGAAGGACCTACCTAAAGTAATAGAAGTCTTAAGACAAGTGGCCAAAGAGGATCCCAGCCTAAAAGTCGAAATAAACGAGGAAACAGGGGAGCATCTTTTATCTGGTATGGGGGAACTACACCTCGAAGTCATAGTAAATAGGATAAAGGCGGGGGGATTAGCAATTGAGAGCTCCCCCCCAATAGTAGTCTACAGAGAGACAATCTCTGGTAAATTCGGCCCAGTCGAAGGAAAATCCCCAAACAAACACAACCACTTTTACATGAGCGTCGAGCCGCTCGAAGAAAAAGTATTCCAGGCCCTAGTAGACGGAGAAATAGCTCCGGGAAGAAGAAAAGACAAAAGCAAAGATCTCAGAGCTCAGCTAGTCGAGCTCGGAATGGACAATGAAGAAGCTAGAAGGATAATAGACATCCACCACGGAAACATCATGCTAGACATGACCCGGGGGATACAGCACCTAGACGAAATCATGGAATTGATGCTTGATTCATTCGAAACAGTAATGGACAACGGACCCCTATGTAGCGAACCGATGCTTGGGGTCAAAGTCAAACTGACGGACGCAAAACTACACGAAGACGCCATACACAGAGGCCCAGCCCAAATATATCCTGCAATCAGAAGGCCTATCCTGGCGTGTCTTCTAAAATCCAATCCCTCAATACTTGAGCCAGTCCAAAACACTTTCGTCGACGTACCTCAAGAGTATATGGGTTCGGTAACAAGAGAACTACAACGTAGAAGAGGCATAATCGGGGAAATGACCCAAAAAGACGAACTAATGGAAGTGCAAGGAAAGATGCCAGTCGCAGAATCATTCGGCTTTGCAGGAGACATCAGAAGCGCAACCGAAGGTCACGCCCTCTGGTCCACCGAAAACGCAGGATTCGAGAGACTGCCATCCGAGCTACAGCACAAAATCATCGACCAGGTAAGGTCAAGAAAAGGCCTTAAAAAGGAGGTTTCGACCGCAGAAGAATACATGGTATAAGGCGCTGCATTACATTTTTAAAGGATAAAACAAATAAGATATGGTCAATTTTAGCGAAAAAAGACAAAAACAAAAAAAATAATACTCAATTGGAGGAAACCAAAGATGGCTGATAAACCACACATGAACCTTGTCTTTGTAGGACACGTCGACCACGGAAAATCAACACTGGTCGGAAGATTACTATATGAACTGGGGGAAGTCACAGAACAACAGATGAAGAATCTCAAAGCCGAAGCAGAAAAAATCGGAAAAGGAACCTTCGAGTTCGCATGGGTAATGGATCGGCTAAAAGAAGAGCGGGAACGCGGAGTCACAATCGATCTATGCCACAGGAAATTCGAGACATCAAAGAACTACTTCACAATAATTGATGCTCCAGGACACCGAGACTTCGTAAAAAACATGATAACCGGAGCAAGCCAGGCAGATGCCGCAGTCATAGCAGTCGCAGTGTCAGAAGGCGTTCAACCGCAAACCAAGGAACACGCCTTCCTAGCCAAAACCCTTGGCGTACAACAGCTCATAATCGCCATGAACAAGATGGACGCAGTAGATTACAGCGAAGCAAAGTTTAATGAAGTAAAAGAACAAGTCAGCAACCTACTGAGAACAATCGGATACAAACCAGAAACCATACCTTTCGTGCCTCTCTCAGCGTACTATGGGGATAACGTCACAAAAAAGAGCGAGAAAACCCCCTTCTACAAGGGAGAACCCTTTGTGACAGTCTTAGACACTCTCAAAGCGCCTGAGAAGCCCACAGGCAAGCCCCTAAGACTTCCAGTCCAAGATGTATTTACCATCACAGGGATCGGCACAGTCCCTGTGGGACGAGTAGAGACAGGAGTCATGAAACCAGGCCAAAAAATAGTCTTCATGCCAACAGGAGTGACAGGAGAAGTCAAGACAATCGAGATGCACCACGAACTACTAAAAGAGGCAGTTCCAGGAGACAACGTAGGATTTAACGTACGAGGCCTCGGCAAAAACGACGCAAAAAGAGGTGACGTAGTAGGGCCGATTGAAAACCCACCCACTGTAGCAGAGGAATTCACAGCCCAAATAGTCGTCCTACAGCACCCAAGCGCGATAACAGTAGGATACACACCAGTATTCCACGTCCACACCTCGCAAGTGGCATGCACTTTCATCGAACTGGTAAAGAAAATCGACCCCAAAACAGGGTCCACCATCGAGGAAAAACCACAATTCCTAAAAGCAGGAGACGTAGCAGTCGTCAAAATGAAGCCCACCAAACTCCTCTGCATCGAAGCAGCCAAGGAATTCCCACAGCTAGGTCGATTCGCAATAAGAGACATGGGCCAGACAGTAGCCGCAGGAATGGTAATCGACGTAAAGAAAAAGGAAATCAAAGTCGGAGGCTAAAACCCTCCCACACTCCTTCTTTTTAAAACAATATTTGTTTTTTAACATGGAAAAAGCACGCATCATCCTTATCGGACGCCAAGTCGAAGAAGTCACCGGAGTCTGCGACCAAATAGTAGACATCACAGAAAAAACAGGCATCAACTACTCCGGACCAGTGTCTCTGCCAACAAAAAAAATGAAGATAACCACAAGAAAAAGCCCCGACGGAGAAGGCACAGAAACCTGGGAACGATGGGAAATGCGAATACACAAACGCATAATCGACGTAGACGCAGACGAACGAAGCCTAAGACAAATCATGAGAATACAAGTCCCAGACGGCGTACACATCGAAATAGAGCTAACCAACTAAAAAAAAGTAGTTTAATATAATATTCTGTCTAAATACTCTCTCTTGCTCCTGTAGTGTAGACCGGTCTATCATTCCGGACTTTCGATCCGGTGACTCGGGTTCAAATCCCGGCGGGAGCAAACCCTTTCTTTCTTTTTAACAAAAAGAAAGAAAGCGTTTACGGAAAGAAAGAAAAACAGCGCATTCACCTTCGGGGTGAATGCACCAGACTAGTTCTATTTCATACTCAAATGAGAAGCCGAAGCCCTAATTTGATGGGGATGTGTGCTGGTTTATAGGTAAGAAACAGGCGGAAAAAGCTAAAGCGAAACTCGATTATCCTATTTCTGGGATTTTTCTTTGTTAAATATGCTCCTTATTGGTTCTTCTATTGTACAATAGATGAAAATAAGTGAAAAAATCCCGTAGAAAAGATACATTAACATTAATATGAGATGGTAGAGGAATGGTTTGGTTAAACCTGGAGTAAAATCAGAATGCCATGTTCCAAGTAGGGTTATGCCACTAATAATCTCGATGTAATAGATTGAAAAAATCACTATCAATATTAATAAGAGCCACGG
>JBDREA010000134.1:0-8053 GCA_043820265.1 Candidatus Altarchaeota archaeon
CCTTCGCCGACCGAGGAAGCCAATACAGGAGCGCAATATTCTACCACGATGAAAAACAAAAGCTAGAAGCGCAGATTGCAATAGAAGAACTTGGAAAATCAGGGCGTTTTGAAAAACCTATTGTGACGGAAGTAACCGCCGCGTCAAAATTCTACTCTGCCGAAGAATACCACCAAGACTACTACAAAAAAAGCCTCCTAAGATACAAACTTTATAGGGCGGGATCTGGACGCGATTCTTATATCAAGAAAGTATGGGGAGACGAGGGAAAAATAGAAGAAAGCAAAGACACAAAAAATCCAAGCGAACCCGATCTCAAGCAAAGACTGACCCCCCTCCAATACAAGGTCACACAGGAAGACGCAACAGAACCCCCATTCAAAAACGAGTACTGGGACAACCACGAAGAAGGAATCTACGTAGACATTGTATCGGGCGAACCTCTCTTTTCATCCACCGACAAGTTTGACTCTGGTACCGGTTGGCCAAGCTTCACCAAGCCGATTGATAAAGACGAAGTAATCGAAAAAGAGGATAGAAGGCTTCTAGGGACCCGAACCGAGGTGCGTAGCGCGGATGCCGACAACCATCTCGGTCACGTATTTCCCGACGGACCAAAACCAACCGGACTTAGATACTGCATCAATTCGGCGTCTCTTAGGTTCATCCCCAGAGACGAACTCGAAACCGAGGGTTACGGAAAGTATCTGGGACTTTTTGAGAAATGATATTGCCCCCTATGGTATAATAGTTATCTTTTTGATCTTCAACCCACCCTTATAAATATCCTGATTCCCTCTTTTTTCTGTCGGGAAAATGGTTTCAATGGATTCGGAAAGCTGGGTGGACTTGGTAAGGTCAAGAGGGGAGGTTACAGGATTGCTCGAAGAAATCCTCGAATACAAAAGACAAAAGATGAGATCAATTCAAGTCGCTCAAGATAGCACTAATGAAAGAGAGGTCCGCTGGGGCAAAAGAGAAAAATAATTTGGGCGCCTTATTTGCAGCACCCTTTCGTCATTTCTCCGCATATGTCTTTTCCTTCTTTTGTGCATTTGATGGTTATTCCATCTTTGTTGCAGTCAATAGTGGCTATATCTTTTCCATTACATACTATCTTACATTCTTTACATTCCATTTAATCCACCTCATCTTATCGGTTACCCGATACCTATACTTACGTTATTCAGGTTTATAAATATATCGGTTATCCGATACAAACTATGAGTTTTTTATTGTATCCCCAATAATAACACATGTTGTGCTGTGAAATGAAAGGATACCTATCTTATCTCATCCTCTGGATATTATCCAAGGGAGATATGAGGGGATCAGAAATCGCTAAAGAGCTTGAAAAACGAAGAGGCACCAAACCCAGTCCAGGTACGATCTATCCTGCACTCAAGGAACTAAAAGAAAAAGGCCTCGTATCTGTTGACAAAAAGAAAACCTACTCACTATCCAAAAAAGGCGAAAAAGAACTGAACAATGCCTGCGTCACATTCTGCCAGATGTTCTATGACATGAAAGAAATGAGCAAATGCTGTTGTAAGAAAATATGATATTATCCAACCTTATTTCCCTTCACCCTCAAACAAGTTGTCGAGTATGTGTCTCGACTTCTTCATTTTTGTCTTCAGATACTCTTCGTTGTGCGGATTTGGTTCGATTAGTACGGGAACCCGCCCGGTGATTTTGATGTCGTGCCCCTTGAGGTCCTCAATCTTTTTTGGGTTGTTGGTAACGAGTTTAATCGATCGCACCTTAAGCGCCCGAAGGATGTGGGCTGCGATTTCGTAGTCGCGCTCGTCGTCTTGGAATCCAAGCGCAACGTTTGCCTCAACCGTGTCCAAGCCGAAATCCTGAAGCTGATAGGCCTTTAACTTATTCAGTAATCCTATCCCCCTGCCCTCCTGTCTGAGGTAGAGGATGATTCCTCTGTCAAGACTTGCAAGTGTTTTAAGCGACACCTCCAATTGGTCCCGGCAGTCGCATCTCAGAGAACCGAAGACGTCACCTGTGAGGCATTCGGAGTGTAGGCGCACGGGTATGTCCTCTTTTTCGCAGACGTCGCCGTGGATCAGGGCCACGTGTTCTTTGCCATCCTGGTTGTTATAAAAAGCCACTATCTGGAAGTCGCCGAATCTAGTCGGCAGATCAGCGACCGCAACCACCTTCACGCAGACTTCGTCGCCCACCGGACAGTAATCCTTTTCTGACTTCTCGATCAAATCCTTAATCTCCGGTTTCGTCAAGGGCATCGCACCCAGTTATGGGTCATCGAAGATAAAAAGCTCATCGATTGTTGTTTGGAGAGCGACCGCCACATCGTGTGCGAGCTTTAAGCTGGGGTTGTATTTGCCCTTCTCGAGGAAGACGATCGTCTCTCTTCTGACGCCGACCTTTTTAGCCAAATCCTCCTGGGTTAGGTCAAAGCGGGCCCTTAGCTCTTTGATTCTCGTTTTCATTTCACTTCCCAGTCTTATCGTAGTAGAACAGGGAGAGTAGGCATACAATCAAAGTTCCTCCAAAGAGTAGACTAAATGCCGGTAATAGTATTTTAGTGTTTTTCGTTAGATAGCCGTAGGCAAGGGTGCATGAACCGAATAGTATGGTATATATGAAGGCGTTCCTTGTTGCCCTGCCTATGTTTTTTTCTATGCGCTCATCTCCCGTCTTGTAAATCGAGAAGTAAGGCAGGAATCCGAGGAAACCTAGAAATCCGACTTTTCCTTCGACCAGGAAAAGCAGACTCAGAAGTGAGAGAAACCCCAGATACCAGAGCATGTTTTTCATATTTGTTCCCCTCTCCAGTTCACCCAAATGTGTGATAATGCGAAAGCTAGGGCCATTCCAATGATGCCTGCTGCTGCGACGTGTCGCGGGATTAGTGCCGGCCAACCATGGTCTTCCACGAGGGTACCAGTGTAAAACATCAAGGCAAGCATCCAATAAACTGAGATGATATATGCTCTTGCAGAAGCAAGTGTCTCAATCTTTTCGGATCGTTCGTCTTTTAATGGGAATCCGTTCTTGACATCTACGATACGTTTGAGAAAAGGGATCATAAAGATGATCAAAAGAACCGCGATAAATCCTGGGATAATCGCCTTTCCGATTCCTCCACGTGAGACGTCGATTTTAGCCCAAACGATCAGACTAATTATTACTAAGGCCAAAACCACCCAAACGAACAACGCCCGGATTTTGTCTGTTTGTTTTTGTTTCATTTTTAAGCCTCCAAGTTATGTGTATCAAACATTTTGTTAGTTTGATTTAACTTATTGTTAGAATTATATAACATTCATGTATAAAAAGATATGTGAAAAAAACCAACCCAAAAAAGAAAATCATGTATAATTAAGGATCTTGCTGAACTCCAGCAAATTAAAAGTCATTGAATTGATTCCACCCACTGAGCGATTTTTTCTTTTATTTTTTCTTTGTCTTTCAGGTCTGATTCTTTGATGGAGAGTTCTCCTAAGATTTGGTTTTCCGGAATCAGTTCCTTAATCGAGGAGAACAATTGTTTGTCTCCGGTGCCTCCCATGGTGCAAAATAGGGCGAGTTTTTTGTCTTTGATTTTATTTTTGTCTAGGTAGCTTCGGATTGCGGGCGCTAGATTGAATCCCCACACAGGCGAGCCGATATAAATTGTTTCGTAGTTGTCTGGATTCTTTTGGGTTTTTTGGATCTTAGTTTTCTTCTTCATCATTCCGTCCCGGCCTGCCATCATGTAGCTGATGAATCCGTCCTTTCGTTTTTCTTCTTCAACGATTTCTTCTATGTCTGCGCCCGAGGCCTTAAAAACCTCTTCAGCCACGAACTTTGTGTTACCCGTCTTCGAAAAATACACAACCAACGAACTCATAAAATCACTAGAAATACTCTTTTTTACAATTCTGATTTTGGATTATTAAAACCCAATAATTTTTTCTTTTCAGAGCTTAATCCTCCATGATGGCCACAGTATTCATTTTTTTGGTGAATTAACACTGATAACAGGAGAATCTATCCTTTTTATTCTATTCCTTCGTTTATAATCTGGTATACTTTCTTCGGCGGGGTCGGATTCATGCAAAAAAAGCCAAAAAAATCAGCATTCTTCATCCGTGGGCAGTCATCTCTTGAATACCTCTACTGGACAGTTCCTCTACTTCTAATCGTCTCAGTCATGTACTTGAACACAATGAGCGACTCAGTCCAAACCATCAGCTTCAACAAAGGTTCAGACGCTGTGGAAAGCCTAGCCAAAGCAGCCGACACAGTCCACAGCATGGGGCCAGGAAGCATGATCACCACCTGGATAAGCCACCCCGAAGGGATAGTGGACCAAAGGATCTCGGGCCACACCATCAACTACAAGATGAAGATGCCAGGCGGAGCGATAACAGATATCATGTCCCCCACCAAAGGAACCATCACAGGATATGTTCCAAGAACCTCAAGGTCCTATGACGTGCCAGTCAGGATGCTTGATTCGGGTATAATCATGATTGGCTGGGGAATGCTCATGGATCCCCCTCACATATATCTCATGATACCTGAAGGGATGTATTCCAATGAGACAACGCTTAACCTGACCAATGAAAGATTGGATCTGGCAAATCCAACGGAGGATGCGATCGGAGGGATATCCTGTAACGTATCCGGGGCCCCCGAAAACTGGACGCTAACAAACACCTACCCCTCAAATCTGAATCCAGGCGAATCAGGGGACGTCAACCTTGTTTTTAGCGTCCCAAATGAGCAAACATCAGGCCTCTATGAAGGTCGTATAACTTGCAGTGGCAATGATTCAGTTGCGGAATCCGAACTCACAATCGAAGTCCCACAGGAGTTGTCCCTAATCGTGATCAAGACCTATATTGACTCTGAATACATGTCTGAAACATCAGAATATAACCTGACCCAACCTGTCTTCTTTAAGGTCTCATTCATGGATCATGCAGGAGATCTGACAGCCGTCAGCCAATTCAACATAACATTAAAAAACGAAACCCACATTTTCAAAGAATACCTTAATCTAAGCACAACGTCTGGCCTTTACCATAACGCCTACTATCTTTCTTGGGACGCCTTTGAGGGGGTTTGGACCTTAGAAGTCTCAGCTTACAACCACAACGGCTACGAGGAAGAAACCCTTGAAAACGAGTCCTATTTCAATGTGAGCGGTTGGAGCTGGGGGATAGCAGGAGATGACTGTGGCGAATTCGTCGGCGACCTTGGAATATTCATGATCGGAGACTTCGAAGACTACGAAAACCCCGAACAGCTACAAAAAGATTACAAGGAAAACGACGAAGAAGGAAATGGTCCCTGCGGTAATGATATGCCTGACTGCGTTCCCGATGAAGACCGGGCATATGTTTTCAAAGATGACGATCCCTGGGTGATAGATGGAAATTACAGCCTCAAGGTAAACATCACCTTCAACAAGTCAAGCAAAAAAGAGTTTTATTCTCTTTGGCACAGGTTCTTCGACGACCCCCCAAACAACGAGAAGTCTCTGAACTGGCAGGGATATCACAGGCTGCGAACAGAGATCAGGGCGCCTTTGATGGAGAGTATCAGCGAGAGATTCGAGTTTCGTTTTGCACTCCACTTCCTAGAAGCAGAGCTTGAGTGTGATTCTGCAATCGAATCAGAATGCTTCAACGAATGCGGCTGCTCACCGAAAGCAGACGAAATAAAATGCGAGTGCGGCGGGAATCCCGCATGTCTGAATAAGTGCTTTTGCTCCACCACCTTCTACTGGGAACCCCAATTCATAGAATACTGGGCGAACGACTCAGTTCAAATATTCGACTTCGAGATAAATGATGTCGACAGAAGATACAACCTAGGAAAGATAATAGGAATAACCTTCAACTTCACAGAAATAAAAAAGAACGACGACCAAGGAGAACAGATAATCTACGTCGACAACATCAGAGTCATACCCTACAACTACGGGGGATGATATTATCTTCTTTTCTTTTTGAAATGAAAAAAAGCCGCAAGTTTCGAGGAGCCAAAGGGCAACATACGGTGGAGTTAACTTTCATCTTGACAACCATACTCTTTCTACTCGCAATTGTGCATTTAACCCGTTTGGAGCGACAAGATCAATTGGCTCTACTCGCAATGAGCCTTGAAAACCAGGACCTGTGCAGAAAAATCTTAAACTTGGTGGAAATAATCTATGTTAGAGGTCCGGAATCAAAAATATCCACCGAACTTCCCGCCAGAAGAGAAGTGCGGATAATTGAGGGCCGACTCATTGAAGTATATGCGGATATCGGCTTTATAGAAGCGTGTATCTTACCCACCGCTTTAGTGAAAGACGAGGCAGGAAACAGCGATTTCACCCTAGGTAACCGCACGATAATGATAGAGAACCTGGACGGACAGGTGTTAATAAAGAGTGGATAAAGTGAATTCGAAAGGTCAACAATTCGCCACAGACTTCATACTGGGTGTGACATTGTTTATGCTCTTATTCAGCCTCACATTTTACTTCTGGGATAAAAGCATCTATAATATACAGAAGAAAGAGGCGATTGGAGATTTACTTTTTAGAAGCCAGCAGATGGCAGACATACTGGTGATGACACAAGGAACCCCGAATGAGTGGGAATCTGATCCAGAAGCAAGTGAGAGCATCGGATTGGTCAGAGATGAAAGCCGTGTTCTTGATTTCGTAAAGCTCAACACTTTTTTAGGTATGAACTATTCCTACTCAAAAGAAGTCCTTGGAATTGGTACTTATGATTACCAGTTCGAGCTGATAGATCTAAAGGGGAATATCCTCAATGAATCGGGCAAACCTCCAAGTGGAGACTTCAGAGTTGAAGTGCACAGATATATCTTCTATGAAGATTCGCCTGCGATCATCAAGTTGAATGTCTGGGGTATTCCGATGGCCGGGACCCTCGATCCAATCCCTCCAATATAAAATGAGAAATAAAGGTTTCATAATGATCTTGGACGCGGTGCTTGCGACAATCCTAATACTCTCGCTTCTTTACACAATGGATCAAAACTTGCTTTTGACAGAAAAAACAGTCTCGCAAGAACTCCTACTCATGAGAACAGGATACGACATCGTGAATGTTCTCGTAAAAGAAAAAACCCTCGGGAAAAGCCCCTCAGTTATCAACGAACGAATAGGGCAGATGTTGCCTCCTAATTATGGCTTTAAAATCATCGTAAGTAAATATGTTATAGCAGAAGACGAACTTCAAATCCAAGAAATAGTGGAAATCGGATCGATTGCTGACGATCCAAAAAGAGTGGTCAGAGGCGATAGGAGCTTCCTTTTGAAAAAAGAGACTGGGGGGATAGACTATTATTGTATCGCTAAGTTTTGGATCTACGAACTATGAAAAAAGGGGTTCTCTTCACATTGGGGATAATGTATCTGGGGTTCATCTTACTTGCACTTAGCTATATGTATATGGAACAGACAAAAACCAGTTTGGATGGCACATATGAAGTTATAGCCCTTCAACGGGAGATTGAACTTCATAACTCATTACAAAAGGACATATCTGAGATCTTTACGAACACCTCGCAGATAACTATTGAGAAGAGTATATCAACGGTTTCATTCAGCGAAAATTTCAAGAACTCGGGAGCCCGAGCTCTAAATGAAACCTTGTCCGACTATCAAAGATTTTTACAAGTGAGCGAATACTTAAATCAGGGGGGACTCACAGCCGAACTAAACTTGGAAGAAGTAAAAAATCATTCCTTGATCGTGGTCCACCCCTATGGTCTGACATACACTCATCCCGTAGCAGGGGGAGACGAGATAAAATTAATCCCTGAAAATTACTCATATATATCAAAGTATGATGTCGGGTTTGATGTTTCACCAAAGATGATCCAAAACTGCATAGTCGACTCTGTCCCTCCAGGAGCTAACGATAATATCACTGTGAAAGTGGATATTCAGGGTGGAGGCGGTTCGAGTTGTATGGAAGAAGAAAAATTTTATGCCAATGGAGAAAACAAAATCTTCATGAACACCAGCGAAGGATACAACTTCACCCTAACTTTAAACCAAGGG
>JBDREA010000135.1:0-2351 GCA_043820265.1 Candidatus Altarchaeota archaeon
AGACGTATGGAGAGCAGAGCAAAATGTCAAAGAGCAGTCGCAGAGATGCTGGCCTCTGCGGCATAAAAGAACTACTTTATGAGTGACAAATATAGCTTATTTCAAAACGAGGTTTCTCCAATTCACGCTGAACCAGGACACAGCGAGCTGGTTTCTTCTCTTCTCCAGATCGGTCGCCTGTTTTCTATCCATATTTATTTGTTCTGTTATTTTAGATAGTTCTGTCTTTTCTACCTCAATCTTCTTGACAAGATGGGCATCTTTATCGCGAAGGCTTTCAATGGTCTTTTGTAAAGGGGATATCGAAGCTCGGAGATCACTCATTTCTTTTTTGAGATTCTCCAGCTCCTTTTTCTGCCCATCGTGAATTGTAGTTAATTCCTCTAACTGTTTTTGCTTGTCTCCAAGATTCTGGAGAACACCTTCAAGGACTGCATTTTTCGATGAAAGAGTCTTTTCCAGTCCATCCAGTTTGGCGCGTTTGGTTCCAAATTCTTTTTCTAACTCATCCAGTTGCTCCATCCCCTTTTTGTGGGAGGTCTTGAAGGTGTCAAGTCTGGCTTTGGATTTTTCAAGCTCACTATCTAGGTTCGACTTCTCAGATCGTAAAACTGAAACCGCTTCTGCCAGGTTTTCCTTTTCCTTATTCATTTTGGGCAGTTAAGTTGAAATAAGACGGCTTTTAGCAGCATTTTCCGCATTTTCAGCGGCATCCGCGCCAAGGATATTAATTTCTTCTCTAAGTCGTTCCCTTTGAGCGGAAAGGTTTCCGATTTCACCGGAAAGGGAAAAGATGCGCGTTTCGTAATCCTTTATTTGTGCCTCCTTGTTTCGAAGAGATGTTTCCCGTTCACGTATATTTAGAGATTCCCTGTAGGAAAGCGTGAGGAAAACGCCACAGAACACAGCCAACAAGACCGCCAGTAGTCGCCAAAAAAATGGGGCTAAAAATACACGACGTGGCTCACCGATGTCCTTTGCAGCTACTGTCTCAGAAGCGGTTCCCCCTGTGTAACGCTCCTTCAGGGCGTCGAGTCCATCCACTGCTGTACTTTTTTCAGACATGACTCCATGTCCTCCCGTAGTTCATATACCCAAAAACGCATGACATCCCATAATCCGCCATCTTGCACCTTTACATAAATGTCGCGGTCGATATCACGCCGCAGGCGTCTGCCGGCAACGTCTTTGTGATAAGTCTCGCCATCTATTTCAATATCCAATTTACGTTTTCCACCTTTTCGAAGTAGTGCAAAGTCGAGTTTGTATGGCCCTAGTGGATACTGGCT
The DNA here is from genome assembly GCA_043820265.1 of Candidatus Altarchaeota archaeon. Taxonomy (GTDB): domain Archaea; phylum Altiarchaeota; class Altiarchaeia; order IMC4; family JBDREA01; genus JBDREA01. The sequence continues at coordinate 1,290 of JBDREA010000135.1, forward strand.
GAAGACTGGTATATTCCCAGGCTTTAGAGCTTGGAGGTAAAATTTTTCCTCCCATAGCTGCTCAGGAGCAAAAGTTGGCTCTCCCTTGGAAATAGCCTGGTCTTCACCTATTGTTTCAACGTATTGAACGAAATCTTTCAAATAATTGACCGGACGATTTTCAAAGGTGAATTCCCTTACGGCAGCCATGTCACCTATGACAACGAATGCAGCTCGAGCACGGCTTAACGCCACATTGAAGAGATTGCTATTTTCGGCAATGAACCACTTTGGTCCACGAGGCATATCTGGGTGAACAGCCATGGCGTAGATGATAACATCCCTCTCGTCACCCTGAAAACCATGTGCAGTTTGCGCTTCAAACTCAGCAGCCTGCAGTAGCCTCGCACCGACCTGCTTTTCAATTCTGTCACGAATCCTGCCAACCATACCTCGCAACGGACAAACAACGCCAACGGTCCCTTCGTATTTACGGTTCTCCAAGAGTTCATGGACAATGTCGACGGTACGCTGTACTTCTTCCGGTAAATAATAGCCTTTTGGAGCATTAGCAACCATTTGGCTGCGAACTTGGATCCACTCAATACCCTTTTCCCAAAAGTCCGGACGTTTCAGTCGTTCAACATCTGTAAATACATGCAGCCGATCCTCATACCAGTGTGCTGAATTTGCATACTGGATGATGTCTGGGTGACACCGGTAGTGGCTTGAAAGAAACTGGTAGCTTTTTCGAGGGGTCACCCTGCGAGCAGCATCATACATGGATTTTTCTGAATAGCGAAGGTAGTCATTTTCAGGCCCATCAAGCCGATATTGCCGGAGGAATTGATCCTCAACAGTAAGGGAAATCTGTGTTATTTGCGGCAATTGCAACGGATCACCGATAATCACTGCTTGTTTGGCGCGATATAGGAGAGGAAGACAACTAGGAATGTCGCATTGGCTGGCCTCGTCGATCACGAGTAAGTCAAATACCCCTGGTTCCAGTGGAATTCGGCGTGAAACTGAGAGATTCGTTACTGCCCAAGCGCCCAATCTCTGAAGCATATCGGGAAAAACACG
>JBDREA010000136.1:0-31329 GCA_043820265.1 Candidatus Altarchaeota archaeon
AACATCATCCCTCTAGACTTCAATGACTTCCTCGGACTAAAAGAGCAATACTTTGGAAAAACAATATCCTTAAGGAAAGGCATTTCACCCCCGGAACTCTATCAAGCAGTCACTGAGATTAACAAGCAAGACATTCAATATGAAAAATTCGCCGAGACACCAATTAAGGTTGGATCAGAGTTTGAGGCACCTTGGAGGACGATCCCGCCAAATTACCTCCTACTCCAGGACCTTGGCGGGGACAGAAATCGAAATTACGTAGAGCTAATCACAATTCCAACAACAAATCCTTATATCCAGTACAAGCTACAGCGGACGATGGGGGAATGCTCGGTCCACCGCTCTCTAGAAAAAGAGGAGATTTCACGGGAAGACCACAAACTATTATTCAACCTCGCGGCAGTTTACGAAGAGGGGGGGCAAGTCCGCAGTCCCATGGTGGGAGTCAACATAGAGGCTACAACAGGTACAAATATTACAAGGCATCATACCAGAGAGGAAAGAGCAGGCCGCAAGAAACCCACTTACCACACAAAATGGACCCCACATGGAACCCCAAACCTATACGCGATGATCATGAATCAAGCCGCCTTAGATCCCGAAGGATGGAAGACCCTGAAGGGACTGATTTTAGGCGAATTTGAAGATAGAAGAATCGATATGGAGGACACAGAAGTTATCCCCCTGAAATTTAAGTCATTAGATGGGGGAGTCAAAGTCCCCACTATAGAGGTTGTCAAATACCAATACGACCTCACTCGCAACACACGAGAAATCATCGAATCACCGATTACTCCAGAACTAATGGCTGCAGGCCAAAATACAGCTCGCAAACTCTTTGAGAATATGCAAGAAGGCGAAGAAAAAGCCGCCCTCACCAACTACGCTACGTCACTTTTCCAGCGGCCCATCAAAGAAGCAGAGAACCCTCTCGAAGAGAGGATGAGATCAGCTTTCAGAGAAGAAGGTCTACAGCGAGGAATTTGGAACCAACCCAGAGAGGAGACAATCCAAACCAGGGCTGCTTAGAATTACTTAAGCACGGCCCCAGTAGATGCTGAGGTGACTTGTTCGCTGTATCTTTTCAGGTATCCTTTTAGTTTTCGTCTTTTAATTTAGTTATTTCACGTATTTTACGTTTTTTAGGTTTTTTAGGTGTTGGTCTCCTGTTAGGGGTATAGCATTTTTTTCTATTGCAGTTGAGTAGATTAGGGCGTCTGCCATCCCTAGTTTGTGTTCGATACTAAGTTCAGCAGCATTTAAATAGGTTCTGTCGTCGAGTGGGAGGAGATTAGAATCGCTCTTTCTTCTCTCGTATTCCCCTACTCGAAACTCCTTTGGCCATACCTCGAGTCTTCTTAATATCGTCTAGGGGAATACAGTGGACTCTTCCATCCAAGACTAAAGTAACCCTCGTTTTCGACAAATTCCTCTTCATATCTCTAATAATATAGTGCGCGGGATCTAAAAAAAATAATACGACTACTTGAGCGCTGTCTCTTACCACCTAGGTTCCATTTATTAAGTCTAACTTGTTATACTTTTATAACAAATATAACCTCTGATTAAAATGGATGTGTGCATCAAAAAAGTGGACGAAAAAGCCTGGAGAAGATTCAAGGCTAAGGCAGCAGAAAACAACCTCACTCTGGGGAGATACTTCGGCGAAATCGTGGAAAAAAAAGAATCCAGAAAAGGAACCCTCGAACACATCCTCTCAAGAGAACCTACTTTGTCGAAGAAAGAAGCAGAGGAGATGAAAAAAGCATCAGAGAATTTCAGAAAAGATTTTAAGATGAGGTTCTAAGTTGGACTATGTGCTTGACACAAGCGTTCTGCTCAACCTCGAAATCCGCCAACCAGAGACGATCGCCAAACTAAAAAACTTGAAGGCAGAGATATCCCCCAGATTCCACATAACCACCTTCACTTACTCCGAAGTTTACCTCGGATTCCTTGAGAAAACAAGGGAAAACAGAGAAAAAATGGAGGAGGAACTCAACCAATTCCCCCTGCTGAACACAGACCTAAGAAGCTCAAAGCTCTACGCCCACCTCAAATATCAATTAAAGAAAACAGGAAAAGCAATTCCAGACTTCGACCTCCTCATCGCATCCATCGCCCTCGCGCACAACCTCCCAGTAATCACGGAAGACAAACACTTCCAGGAAATACCAGACCTAAAGGTTATAACCTTCTAAAACCTACTTCAGCACCGCCCCAGTAGATGCTGAGGTGACTTGTTCGCTGTATCTTTTCAGGTATCCTTTGAGTTTTTTTCGTTTGATCTTGCAGGTTTTCTTTCGGGATTCGAGTTCTTTTTTTGATACTTTTAGTTCAAGTTTTCTTTTGTCGAGGTCGATTTGGATTGTGTCTCCTTCCTTGACGTATGCGATGGGTCCGCAGTCGGCAGCTTCGGGGCTGACATGTCCGATGCATGGTCCACGTGTTCCCCCACTGAACCTGCCGTCGGTGATGAGCGCCACATCATCCGACAAACCCATACCGGCTATTGCCGCCGTAGGCGAGAGCATCTCACGCATTCCGGGTCCGCCTTTGGGGCCCTCGTATCGGATGACGACGACGTCGCCTTTCTTGATCTTTTTGGCGAGTATCGCCTTCATCGCATCCTCTTCGAGATCAAATACTCTTGCTTTCCCAGTGAACCTCCTGGCCTTCTTGTGCACAGCCGTTTGTTTTATCACTGCACCGTCTGGAGCGAGGTTTCCTTTGAGGACGGCGATACCTCCCTCTTTGTGGAAGGCTTTCGAAAGCGGCCTTATGACATCTGAGTTATAGACTATCCCCTCCTCTGCGATCTTTGTAATGGACTTCCCGCTCACAGTAGGGTTGGATTTTAGCTTTTTCTTTAGGACATTGAGGATTCCGGGAATTCCTCCCGCAACATCTAAGTCTTCCATGAATGACTCTCCCCCGGGTCGCATGTCTGTGATGTGAGGCGTTTTTCTTGCGATCGTATCGAATAATTCAAGCGGCAACTCCACACCCGCTTCATGGGCAACAGCTGGGATATGAAGTGCTGTATTCGTTGAACCACCCAAAGCCATATCCACCATGATGGCGTTCTCGAAAGCCCTGCGCGTCATTATCTTTCTGGCGTTCAAGTTCTTCTTGATGAGCGTCATTATCTGCTGACCTGATTCATAGGCTAGCCTCATCTTCTTAGAAGATACTGCAAGAGCAGTCGCGCAACCTGGGAGACTCAAACCCAACGCCTCAGTGACGCATGCCATAGTGTTTGCAGTATACATTCCCTGGCAACTGCCCGGACCCGGACAAGCCTCGCATTCATAGGCGGACAACTCATCAGCGGAAATCTTTCCCGCCTGATATCTACCGACAGCCTCAAAAGTGTCACGAACTAGAGAGAGCCTGCGGTTCTTGTAATAGCCCCCCAGCATCGGCCCCGCAGTTACGACAATCGTTGGAATATCGATCCTTCCCGCAGCCATCAGCATACCTGGGGTGATCTTATCACAGTTCGTCAAAAGAACTATTCCATCGAGGGCGTGAGCCTCTGCAGCAAACTCCACAGCGTCAGCAATAACCTCTCTACTCGGCAAGCTAAAGCGCATCCCGTAATGCCCCATCGCGATGCCGTCACAGATACCTGGCACCCCGAAATGAAAAGGCTGGCCGCCTGCGGCGTGCACACCGTTTTCGATCTTTCGCTCGAGCTCGCGCATCATGAGGTGGCCGGGAATGATGTCTGTGAAACTCGAAAACACACCCACAAAAGGCTTATTCATGTTTCCTTTAGTGACTCCATCCGCAAACAAAAGCGACCGATTAGGCGCCCGCTCCACACCCTTCTTAATACGATCAGACCTCATATTAACATCAACTAAAGAAGGTATTACAACTAAGAATTTAAAACGCTACGATTCCACCTATCTATTGACGGGTGGTAAAATGGTGGAATCGTGCGTCCTAGAAACACAAAGTGTTTCTGGACCCAGAGTCGGCTTCGCCGACTCTAGGGTGTCACGACCTCCGATTAACTCATACTATCTATCTGTTCATCGGTGGTCGTTGACACAAACTATTTTTTAATAGCCCATCTCATATTCACTCGTGGCATCGGAAGAGCTATCTGATATTAAAGACTCTATTGAAAAGACAAACCAAAAACTCGTTCAAGTAATCAAAGCAATTCGTAGGTTAGACCTCAGGGTAAAAAAACTAGAAAGCCACCTTCAAATTCTTCCAGAAACAATCCCGCAACCAGCTGGTGCTGTGGGTGGATCCAAAAGCTCTTTCGAGGAGGAAACAAAACCCGAGGAGCCCAGTAAGGAAAAAACAAAAATTGAGGAAGACATAGGGAGAACTTGGTTTAACCGGATTGGGATTATATCAATCTTTCTCGGAGTTGCCTTCTTTATAAAGTTTGGTTTAGAGCAAGACCTTCTAGGGCCGATTGGAAAAGTAGCTGTAGGAATCATATCTGGTTTTGTTCTAATAATTGCAGGCGAACTGTTTGATCGCAGACAGTATAGTTCGTTTGCTAGGTCACTTACTGGGGGGGGATTTGCAGTATTATACCTTACATTCCATGCGGCCCACAGCTTCTATGGATTAATCTCATTGATACAAAGCTTAGGGCTCCTATTCATTGTCTCAATCCTAACTATTGTCTTCTCAATCCGATATAACTCTGTATTGATAGCTGCTGAGGCGTTTCTCTTAGGATTTCTCGTCGGCTGGATTGGAGGTGTGGTTGAGTACACGTTAAGCTATAATATACTCCTTCTATTAGGATTAGCCTTCCTTGTTACCCGTAGAGAATGGGGGTACCTTACATTAATCGGACTGCTCTTTGTATACCTGACGCATTACAGTTGGATGATAGGCCTCGATGAATTCTCGTTTGCCGAGGTTGGTTATCTCGTCGCCTATATGCTGATATTCAACGCAGTAGCTTTAACGTCGAAGATCTCATCCAAAAAGCATGAAAAAGGCGAATTTGGAGAATTATCCCACTATCTAAACTCGATTCATCAAGAGCTTTTGGTATTAGTCAACGCATTCTTTTTCTATTTAATTCTCTACTATCGGCTTGGCATCGACTATGCAGAATATCAGGGATTATTCACTTTATGCCTTGGAGTCTTTTATCTCTTGTTAAGCAATATTACATTTTTGAAAAAACAGCAGGGTTTGTATGGAACCCACTTAGCTTTATTCGTCCTTTTTATCACACTGACAATACCTGTCCAATTAGACCGGGAACTAGTCACGATTGGTTGGGCCATTGAGGCTCTTGTCCTGGTCACACTGGGCGTGAAGAATAACATCTTGCCACTTAGAGTATACGGCCACTTTATTGCTGCAGCAACCTTCTTCAAAACCTTCTTTTTTGATTCTTCAACCCTCTCTGAATTCGATTCCGCTAATATCCTGGGTAGCACAAGGCTATTTGCATTCATCGCATCTATAGTGGTATTCTATGTTCTTGCCAAGATTATCCAGAAAAATAAAAAGATATTGTCCTCAGAAGAACAGAGACTTGAGTCTGCGTATATAATCATGGGCACAATTTTGACGACTCTTCTCGTTGGTCTAGAAGTTAGCGGTAAATGGATTTCGGTTGCCTGGTCAATCTTTGCTGTTATCCTCCTCGTTGTTGGATTTAAGGTAAAGTATCAATTACTTAGGATTTTAGGCCTGTTGCTTTTAGGGATTACAATAGTCAAGGTCTTCGTATACGATCTAGCAAGTCTAAAAACCATCTACCGGGTGATGTCTTTTATTGTTTTAGGACTCATTCTACTTGTAGCATCATTCTCCTACACAAAATACAGGGATATCCTGCATGAGGATTGAATACCCCCTTTTTTAAGAAAAAACGTTAAGGAAAAGCCCTCTTCCCTGACCCATTCTTTCTTCAAATATTTTATATAAATCGTCCTGAATAGTCATGCATACATACTAAACTATTTTTTATCTGAAGACTCCAATAAGTTTCCTAGCCGTTAGTTGCCTCGGTGGCTCAGCCTGGTACGCTCAATTCCGCCCACCTTTAGGAAAAATGCGGAATTGGCGCACTGAAATCCCGTAGGGATTTCACGTGGAGCGGCAGACTTGAGCTGCTGAGAGTAGAGTATGTAAGAAATAGTATTGCCTCGGTGGCTCAGCCTGGTAGAGCGGCAGACTTGTAATCTGCATGTCGAGAGTTCAAATCTCTCCCGAGGCTTTAGGTCGAGAGTTCAAACGCGTGGAAACCTTTCAGGTTTCCAGCGCACAAAAACTGCGTAGCAGTTTTTAGTGTCTCTCCCGAGGCTCACTTTATATCCCTTTTTACTCCATTAATCTATTTTTCGAGATTTAGTGCTATATTGTCTGGTATTTAGGAAAGTTTTGTCTTTGTTATTTGTAGTCATATAAAACGTTGTTTTTTTATATTTGTAGTCATATATTGTTATCAGTATGTTTATCGAGATACAAAAGAAACGGGGGAAAAAGTTTTTCTACTTGGCTCACTCTTTTCGGCATAAGGGGAGGATCCGAAAGATCCGAAAGTATTTGGGGGTGAATCTCTCAAAAGAAAAAATCGAGGAGCTCCGCTTACAAGCTGATCGAGCTATATCTTTCGAGATAGAATCTCTTAAAGGGATTAGAGATCCATTTAAAACGGTTTTATCACACGACGAGATCGAGCTCATCGATTCTTTGATATCCGCTTCATTTATCCGCATCGACCACTTGTCAGATGAGGATTGGATGCACTTCACCGAGCAGTTCACCTTTAACACCAACGCCATTGAGGGCTCCACAGTCACCATAGGCGAAACCGCTGAAATTCTTGAAAGAGACAAGTGGCCAAGCGAGAGGAGCAAAGAAGAGATCGCGGAGACCTACGGCGTTGCTGGGGCAGTTTCGTATATACGAAAAACGAAAACCCACATCTCATTGGATCTGATTAAGAAACTTCATAAAATCACATTCAAAAACTCAAAAGGCTTTGCAGGCGCCCTAAGAGCGAGAGGGGTCGAAGTCGTGATAACTGACGGCCGCGGAAACATCATTCACAGAGGAGCACCGGCTCATAAAATCGAAGAACTCCTAAAAGAATTAATTGTGTGGTATAAGGCCAATAAAAAACGCTATCACTCCATCGTCCTCGCAGCCGTCGTCCACAACCAATTCGAAAACATTCACCCCTTCCAAGACGGAAACGGACGAGTGGGAAGACTACTCCTAAACAACATATTGCTAAAAGCCGATATGCCCCCCGTAAACATCGAACTAAAAAACCGGCAAAAATACTACCAAGCCATACAAGCCTACGAAAACAAAGGCAACCTAAGGCCCACAATCGAGCTCATAATCCAAGAATACAAAAACCTCAAAAAACAACTTGAAAAAGGCGGGTGACTACAAAAACAGAAAATGTAGTCACACAACCCCCCTATTATCTCCCCCTTATATGTCGGGTTTTAGGGGGTGTTTTTTGGGGTATGTGTGTGTTTAAAGTCAAATGCGAAACTCGTAGAGGTGGTTTCGATACACGTGTGATGTCGTATTTATAGAATTCTTTCGTATGTTTTGTTAGGGATTGAACCTTTTCTGTAGTTATCCCTCCCGAGGCTTTTTTTTCTATGGTGGTTCTAGCATCCTTGGTTTTTTTAATTCGATGGCATAAATAATATCGTTTCCATCTTTTCTTTTCTCTTTTGCGCCAAAAGATTTTACCAGTGCTTGTGAGATTAGGTTTTCTCTGTGGACATCGCAAACTAAGAATCTGCAATCCAATTCTGGTGTTTGGCTTAGGGTGATTCCGAGTGTGAAAAGATCTTTTCCAAGACCGGATCGAGTGCGCGCATCACGTGCGACATAGCCCGCTCTAGTGTGCATTTCGTTAAATAAAGGTTGGTATTCGAATAACGACACTCCAGCAATTTCTCCAGATCCCTTAGCTCTGGCGACGAAAAGGTAAGCGAGTTCCCTTCTTTTTACTATCACTAAATCAAATTCCCTTTTTTTATCTATCACTATTTCATTAATCCAGTCGAGTGTGAGGTGAGGAATATCCCATGAGTCCTTTTTACCTTCCTCTAATCTTCTTTGTTGGTCTAGCCAACATGTGATTTCACTAAGTTCATCGGATGCTTCGAGCCTATCTGCGCTAAAATTATATTTTTGGGAGGATTTGAGTTGAGTGCCGAAAATAGCTGCTCGAAGGAGTTTATCTACTGGATTAGGTTGTCTTTCGACGCTCATGCAATCTAATAGGGACTTAACACAAATAAATTACCTTGTATTCATTAATCATATTTATAATCTAAGCTGCGAATATTTCTTTCGTAAAAATGAATCGGGAACGTTTAACGATTACTCTGAGGGACGATATCCTCGACGGAGTAGACAAATTAGTTGACGGTATAAAGATCAGGAACCGAAGCCATGCGATAGAGGTTCTTTTGGCGAAGATCCTTGCTGGTGGGCGTATTAAGAAGGCTCTTATCCTTGCAGGCGGGGAAGGCAGTCGTATGCGGCCGTTTACTTATGAGATGCCTAAGGGTTTGATTCCAGTTCAAGGGAAGCCTTTGCTTCAACACATACTTGAGCTACTCAGGAAATCCGAGTTGCGGGACGTGATAATCTCCATCGGGTATATGGGTGAAAAAATCAAGGAGTACTTTGGAAACGGAAGCAAGTTCGGACTCAATATTTCATATGTCGAAGAAAAAGAACCTTTGGGGACCGCTGGCTGCCTTAGGCTTGCAAAAGAGCATTTAAAGGAACCTTTTCTGATGTTCAATGGAGACGTTATAGCAAATATCAATTTACCAGACATGGTAAGTTTCCATGAAGAAAACAATGCGATAGCGACTATAGCTCTAACACCAGTCGAAGATCCTTCTCGATACGGAATGGCCCATCTTAGGGGGCCGAAGATCCTTTCCTTTGAGGAAAAACCAAAAAAGAAGAAGGGCGAACCCCAGCTTGTCAATGCAGGCATCTATATCTTGAATCCAGAAGTCATAGATTATCTTCCCAACGGAAAATCCATGATGGAGACTGATTTGTTTCCCAAGTTGGCGAAAGAAGGAAAGCTTTTTGGTTACCCGTTTGAAGGCCAATGGTTTGATACGGGGACCCCACAGGCATACGAGAGGGCTATCAAGAAGTGGAAGCCTCTACCATAGAGTGAAATCTTAATCTTTTCGTTGAATATGAGTCTCTTTAAAGCCTACGATATCAGGGGGATTTTCGGTGAGGAATTGAGCGAGGAACTCGCAAGAGACATCGGCAGGGCTTATGGCACCAACATCGTTACTAAAGGTACTGTTGCAGTTGGCCGCGATATGCGCGAAAGCGGAGAAGTTCTTAGGGATGCCCTTATCGAAGGCCTCACTTCGACTGGATTAGACGTAGTCGATATTGGGATGGTGCCGACGCCGGTTCTCTACTTCAGCATCTTCCACCTCGAATTGGAGGGAGGAATAATAATCACCGCCAGCCACAATCCCCCCGAATACAACGGATTCAAATTGTGCGCGGGCACCAGCACGTTGTACGGGGAACAGATTCAAGAGCTCAAGAAAGCCATCGAAAAAGGAGAATTCAAAAAGGGAAAAGGGAAAGTCGTAGAGAAGAATATCGAAGAGGCTTATCTTGATGCAATCACCAAGGGCGTGAGCATCAAGAAACAATTAAAAATAGTATTGGATTCTGCAAACGGAACCATGGGGAGCCTCGCCGAAATGTTGTTTACAAAATTAGGTTGCGAAGTCACATTACTTTTCGGGGAACCCGATGGCAGCCTTCCGAATCATCCTGCAGATCCCACAGTTGATGCTAATCTAACTGATCTAATAACTGAGGTGAAAAAGCAAAAAGCAGACATTGGAATAGCATTCGACGGAGACGGAGACAGAGCCGGGTTCGTAGACGACAAAGGTGGCATCATCAGAGGAGACCAGGCCTTGATATTATTCAGCCGAAAGATCCTCAAAGAAAAACCCGGCTCCCCGATCATCTTCGAAGTAAAATGCAGCCAGGCATTATATGAAGACATCAAGGCAAACGGTGGTGAGCCTGTAATGTACCGGACCGGCCACAGCTACATAAAAAAGAAGATAAAAGAGATAAACGCCCCCCTCGCAGGCGAGATGAGCGGGCACTTCTTTTTTGCCGACCGATATTTTGGCTTCGACGATGGATTATACGCAGCTGCCAGGATGGCTGAGATTTTATCGGAAAAAGAGGAACCCTTATCTGAGTTGATCAAATCTCTTCCGAAGTATGAAAATACACCCGAATTAAAAGTCTCTGTTCCTGAAGAAAAAAAATTCGGAATCGTTGAAAAAGTCACCTCCGATTTCAAGAAAAGATTCGGTGACAAAGTCATCACAGTCGACGGCATGCGCCTCCAACTCGAAGACGGTTGGGGGCTGGTCCGTGCAAGCAACACGACGCCCGTACTCGTTCTCAGATTCGAAGGAAGGACCCAAGAAAAACTCGCTGAAATTAAAAAACTTATTTTGGACGAACTTTGGAAATTTGAAGAATTAGCAGACGGATTGTGCGAACTCGAGAAAAATTAATTTTTCAATCTTGTCGGTAATTTATTCATGTATGATGAGACTCTTTGGCTGAGCCCGTTTGGGCTATGATGATGCTTATGAGCGCTGATTTGACAATTTGATCCATAAAATCATTGTGGGGTTTTTTATTCATAGATTATTAATTAAGTTTTAATATGGCCGATTCAGTACCCACTTCTCTGCCGGAGTGGTTTTCAATCCCTGAGATTTGCAGGTGTCCTGTGGCACCAGATAAGCTTCCTATATTCATGTTGGTATTAAACGTTGTTGCTATCGTCACATCGATTATTGCGATATTTTACTGGCTGAAACTCTACAACCACCTCTATAAAAAAGATGAGAGGGAAACCCGTGGTTGGGTCTGGCTTTTTGCCTGCTCGATAAGCATCGCTGTATTTAATATTTCAAGCCTTTTCGTGCTTTTTAACCTTTCGACCAACCTTCTAGGATTAAACAGGATAAGTCTCAGCGTAGAGCACATCCAACTTCTAAATGTGGTCGGAAGAACTGTGATAGGTTTACTTATGACTGTTGGGATTTACTTTCTTTATGCGCCCATGAAGCATGCGGGAAAATATGTTTTGACTGCTATCGTTCCCACGGCGGAAGAGGAATCCCTTGAGGAGATGACTTGGAAGCTGTTGCCTGGGCGGGGGTATTTGATCCTTGGCAAGAAACGGGAGAAAGCCTATGACGTATTCGTTGACCAGGTGACTCACGGATTTGAAGGCCTTTGCATAACAAGAGACAATCCGGCCATAGTAAGAGAGACTTTCGGACTAAAGAAGACTATGATCCTTTGGCTGACAGACATCAAGTCGCCAGAAACTCTACCTCCTCAGTTGGAGGAGATATCGATTGCGATACACGAGTTCATCGGGAAAAGCGAAAAAAGCGTCGTATTGTTGGATGGATTGGACTACCTTATTACAACAAACAGCTTCAACCTGGTTTTGCAGATGGTTAATCGCTTAAAGGATCTTACTGCAGTGCATTCATCGATTCTATTAATACCCATCGATTCCAGCACCATGGATAACAAGCAGTTTGGCTTATTGCAAAGGGAGATGGAGTCCATCAGTGATAAAGAGTGAAAAAGAAAGGAGTACTGAATCCTCTTCCTCCTACTTTAAGGGAGCGAAATCGTTACTTAGCCTTCAAAGTGGAGGGAAGTCGTTCCTTTGGCTCGGAGGAAGTTGGCCGAAGCATCTGGGCGGTAAGCCTCAGGTTTCTCGGAGAACTGGGAGTCAGTAAGACTAGCTTACGCATAATCGAATTCGACGAAAAAAAACAAAAAGGTATTGTGAAATGCACCCACAAGACTGTAGCAGAAGTCCGCGCGGCAATCGCTGTGATCTCGGAAATCGAAAAAACAAAAGCAGCAGTGAGAGTTATTGGAGTAAGCGGAACGATAAAAAAAGCGAAAAAAGAATATATTAAATAGTTACTTTTTCCCACTGAGCTGCTTCGTCAATTTAATGTTTTCAGAATGTGTAAATCCAGCTATCACGAATCCGTTGCGATGGAGGGCTCCAAGCACAACAGGATCAGAGGCCTTTGCATATGTGAAAACACTAATACTTTCTAAGGGGGAGAGACTTTCTCTTGCACCTCGGAATTTTCCCTCCTCGGCTTTAAGGCCCTTATTGATTAGGTTTGATAGCCTCCATTGGTTTGTTGGCGTATCTGGTAGTCTTTGAGCTTGGACTTCTAACTGCATTTCTTGGCCTGATTCAGTAAATCGTGCCTCCCCCACAAGGTTCCCAGCATGGTCTCTTCCTTCATAGGAAGTCCAATCATTGGGGATATTTTGTTGTTTGGAATCCAGGATTTCGATTTGTATGCCTGAATCCACTGCTTTTTTCGGTTGAGTAGAAAAAATCGCCATAGCTCGAACCTTCTGCCTTCCCAAGGGGGTCAATTGTACTTCTGGTTTTTCCGCAATACTACTCAAGGCTTTTGACACCTCCATTTTTTGTCCTGTTTTATTTTGCTGTTTTAGTTCAGCAGCTACTAAGTCCATAAATATTTTTGGCCCGAGAGACAGGAGGCCTGCCTGGGGTACGATCTTTTCTAGGCGTTCGAGGTCCCTTACTACGTCACCCATTTCTGGACACATAGACACTGCTAAGTCTTTAATATCCACAAACTTAAGTTCAGGAGATCCACTTATCCTCCTTTGTTGATGACCTTGAGCACTAGTAGACATTTTTCATTTTACTTTTAGGATGTTTATGTCTAAATACTCTTGTTTAGATGAAAAACCTTTACATAGTTTTAGTTGAGCCCAAGTATGAGGGAAATATTGGCTCAGTTGCGAGGGTGATGAAGAACTTCGGATTTGAAAAGCTTGTTTTAGTCAATCCCCCCCAGATCGGACGAGATGCCCGAAAGATGAGTATGCACGGATTAAATATTCTGATGGACGCCAAAACTTACCCTTCCTTTAACGAGATGAAAAAGGATTTTGACTTCTTGGTCGCAACGACTGCGAAGGCGGGAGGTGATTCAAACTTTCATAGAAAACCTATCCCCCTAGATAAATTGAATCCGCGAACGTCGGGAAAGATAGCAATTCTATTTGGAAGGGAAGACTATGGATTATTAACCAAGGAACTTAGGGCATGCGACCTGCAGGTTTTCATTCCTGCTAATCCAGAATACTCCACTCTAAACCTCTCCCAATCTGTGGGCATATTCTGCTATGAGCTCAGCAAAAAGGAGATGGCGGGGAAAATCAAGGCAAAAAAATTCAAAGCTGCGGGGCCTGTTGAAAGAAAAGTGCTCCAAGATAAATTCGAGCAAATTGTGGATTCAGTGTATGATCACAACTATGAGAATCAGCTCATCAAGAAGACTTTTCGCCATGTTTTGGGCCGATCCTTTGTTTCCGGAAAGGAAGTGTATAATTTAATAGGCCTCTTTCGAAGAATAGGAACGAGGATATAGTTGAGAGCACAACTTTCTTGACAAATCAATGGTGAGTTGTGCTCTCAAATATATTTGCGGTCATACTAATTGTCTAAAAAGTTATGACCGCAACTATAAAATGAATTTCAAAAAGATCAGAGACGGGGTCCAAGAGTTCAGAGAAGAAGGAATGTACGTTCCTGCCAGAGTCTATGCCAACGACAGTATCTTCAAGGGTATGGAAGAGGGAGTTTTTCGCCAGATAGAGAATGTGGCAAAGTTGCCGGGAATCCAGAAAGCCGCTCTCGTCATGCCGGACGGACACTACGGCTACGGCTTTCCAATCGGGGGAGTCGCTGCTTTCAGCCTTGATGAAGGGATCGTTTCACCCGGAGGAGTCGGCTACGACATCAACTGCGGCGTTCGCCTACTCACCACAAATCTAACCTTTGACGAAGTACAACCCAAACTTGAACCTCTCCTGGAATCCATCTTTCGAAGCGTACCCTCAGGTCTAGGCAGCAAAAGCAAGTTACGCACAAGCCTAGATGACTTAAAGCAGGTAGCCTTGACTGGGTCAAAATGGGCTGTGGAAAACGGATACGGGATCAAAGAAGACCTCAGCCACACCGAAGAAAACGGCGCAATACCTGGAGCCGACTTTTCAAAGGTAGGTGAAAGGGCTAAAAAAAGGGGCAGACCTCAGCTTGGAACCCTTGGAAGCGGCAATCATTTTCTGGAGGTGTCCACTGTAGAAGAAATTTTTGATGAATCTACTGCCAAAGCCTTTGGAATAACTGAGCCTGGTCAAATCACTGTAATGGTCCACTGCGGATCAAGGGGTTTCGGATATCAGATAGCAGACGACTACATCGGAGTCATGTTGCAGGCAGCCCGAAGATACAACATCCCCCTACCAGACAAAGAGCTCGCATGTGCTCCTCTCAGCTCAAAGGAGGCGGACGACTACATCAAGGCCATGTACTGTGCCGTCAACTACGCATTCGCCAACCGCCAAGTCATCACTCACTGGGTCAGGGAATCATTTGAGAAATTATTCCCTCACTCTAAGCTTTCCTTAGTCTATGATGTGTGCCACAACATCGCAAAATTCGAGGAACATAGTGGAGTCGGCAAAGTCTGCGTTCACAGAAAAGGGGCTACAAGAGCCTTTTCAGCCGGAAGGAAAGAAATCCCTCGAGACTACCGGGGAATCGGACAACCCGTGATTGTGCCAGGCGATATGGGCACGGCCAGCTACGTATTAGTAGGGACAAAGACTGCGATGGAAGAAACGTTCGGCTCAGTATGCCATGGGGCAGGACGAAAGATGAGCAGGACAGGAGCGAAACGCCAGTTTAGAGGGGAGGAAGTGAAGGCAAGGTTGGAGAAAGAAGGTAAAGTGATAAAATCCGACAATCCCTCCACTCTTGCTGAAGAGGTGCCTGAAGCCTACAAAGACATCGATGATGTGGTCGCAAGCGTCGAGCTGGCGGGCCTTTCAAGGGTTGTCGCGAAAGTCACACCCATGGGGGTCGCAAAGGGTTAGTGAATCATTAGACCATGGCGCCCGGGCTCAACACCTGTATCCCCCGGCCCCGGTTGAAAGAAATCGGGTGCATGGCTTGGCTGTGGTTTGTCACACGCATCTTTTCTACGACAAGAAACCTGCCTCCCGCATCGACTCCGCGCGTCACGTAGTGCAAGGTGATTATTCCGTCCACGATGTATTCCACGATTCCGTGTTTGCTGTAAACATCTTCGCCTGCGAGATCAGATATCAGGATTGTTGTCGTATCAAGGCTTTGTAGGCCGTAAACAATAGAGAGTATGTTTCTTCTGATGTCTATCGTGTGCTCGAATCCTGTTGGAGCCTTCCTTGTTTCGATTAAGCTGTCCAAAGATGAGAAACTGTCAATTATCACCCGTTTCGCCCCGATTTCCTCGGCTGTCTCGCGAATCATTGCAAGAATAACTTCTACGCTGAATTTGCTTGGTGCAATAACATAGTCGCTTGTGTGTTCTTTCTTGGGAGATTCCTGGCTGAACAATCCAATCCTTGAAAGGCTTGAATCGATTATTACCACCTCTTTTGTCTCCTCGAGGGGCTCAAGGTCGAAACCCATCACCTTCAAATCCATCTTGAGCATTTTAGGGTGTTGTTCTAGGCTTACGAGAACTCCAGGTTCATCGAATTTTTTAACTCCGTTGTATAGGAACTGGCCGCCCAAGATCGTCTTCCCGGTCCCGCTCCTTCCGGCAAGCAATACTACCCTGCCTCGGGGGAGTCCTCCTTCTAAAAGCTCGTCTAATCCTACTACGCCTGTCTGGCAGCGCTCCACAATCACTTCGTCAGGTTCAGCCATTTTATTTACATCTCCATTATCTTTTCATCTAATAATTCTACTTTTGTCGAGGTCGATTGCTCGACCCGGGATTTAAAATTGGATAGTTCTTTCGGGGTCAGCTCAAGCCCGTCAAGGGTGTTGTAGTGGTAAGGTATCGCGATAGTTGGCTTGATATATCTCACAGCCTCCAATGCTTCGCTTAGGTCCATCGTATATTTTCCCCCGGCAGGAAGCAACGCCACATCGATGTCCCCCAAATCTTTCATCTCTTCAATAACGTCGGTGTCTCCTGCCTGATAGATCCTTTTTTCTTCTATCTCGATGATAAAACCGATTCCAAATCCTTTTGGATGAAACACCTTTTGGGGATTATATGATGGGACGGCTAAAACCTTGATATCCCCCAAATCGATTTTTTGGCCCGACTTGATAGGCTTTGCACCAGAGATCTTCGCTGCGGCCTTTTCTTCTGCGATGACTATGGTCTCGGATTTTCTTATCTTTTCGATCTTTTCGATATCGCAGTGATCGTAGTGTCCGTGGGTTACAAGAATGAAGTCAGCTTTTACTGCATCATCTTTCAGGACATATGGGTCGGTGTAAACAACCTTGCCCGCCCCGTTTATCTGAAAAGTCCCGTGTCCGTGCCAGATGATCTCCATTTTTCTCTCCCGATGATAAAGCATTTAAAGCATATCCTCCTTACAATAAAAACATGTTTAATAAGATAAAGAAGATGTTATCAGCCGACGAGGAATTCAAACAAGTGATTGTCGTCAGAAAAGACCTCAACCTCTCCAAAGGAAAACTCTCAGCTCAAGTCGCCCATGCTGCAGTAACGGCTGCTGGAAAAAGCCCATTTAAGGGTCAGTGGATCCATCAGGGCCAGAAGAAGAGCGTTTTAGCTTGTGAAGACGAGGCTGGTTTAAGGGAACTAAAGAAGGCCGCAGAAGATGCCAGGCTACCTTGTGCATTGATAGAGGACGCAGGCCGAACTCACCTATCTCCTGGAACAACCACCTGTTTGGGGATCGGACCTGCCCCAACAGAAGAAATCGACAAGATAACAGGGCACCTGAAACTGTTATAGTTTATCTGTTTGTATTCCCTTAGTTAATTATGGCAAAACGCTTTAGACAGTATCTTACTGGTTTTCTGCTTCTCATACTGATTCTGCTTTTGGTGTTTTCCATCCTGCCGATCGTGGGAATGCATTCGCAAGCCCCGGCTCCCCTCAACTGCTACGACAGCGACGGATACGATTTCTTTTCCAGAGGATTCGTACAGATTTTAAATAAGGACTTGAGGGTATACGACGAATGCGACTCTTCCGGGCTATTCCTTTTTGAGGGAGTATGCATTGAAAACCAGGCGAATACGGTATTGGTGGACTGCAGCCTATATGAAAACATGACGTGCGGTTCGGGAGAATGCAGGCCTTAAGGTTTTTAAGCTTAGCTTCCCCGAATAAAGGTATGTCTGAGAATTTCAGGAATTTCCTTGCGGTCGGATTGGTTGTCGTCTTTGTAGGAACGATATTTTCCATAATAGAGGGTTCATATACTGGGATGGCGGTTAGGCCTCCTCCCACCCAGAACTCCCTTGAATGTTTTGACACAGACGGATTCGACGTCTTTGAGCGGGGATACGTCACCAACTTCGAGAAAGGGAAAAAAATATATGACAGCTGCAGCTTCGACGGAGTCTACTTATTCGAAGGCTACTGCGAAGAAAACCGGGTGGCGACTCTGCTGGTTAACTGCACTTTCTACGAAAACCACACCTGTAGGTTGGGCGCCTGTAGGCTTGAAAACCTCGGTCCCTGAACAGGTTAAGCCTCAAGGTTCGTTTGCTATCAGTATGTTGCCCCGTCCCTTCTTTATCTTCCTTATAAGTTTTCGGTCTTCGAGGTCTGTGATAAGAAGGCTCATCTTGGCCTCGCTAAAATAATTCATCTTTCTGCGGAGCTCTTTTTGTGTGATGCGTCCGCCTTCCTTTTGGATGACATCCATTGCTTTGGCTAAGTCTTCTGGTAGGGATACATAAGATGTCTTTTCGATAATTTCCTTTTTAATGATTTGTTCTTCCTTCCCCTTTTTCCTCGGCCAAAAGATGATGGCTACCACACAAATCAAAGCCGCAAATCCTAATGGGGTGACCCAATCAGTGCTTTGGGTTTTCTCAACTTTCTCTTCTGAAACTTTTTCTTCCGGGACTATTTCTTCTTCTTCGACAAGGGATTCGATTTCCGGCAACTGATCTGGGTCGACCAGGAATTCCTCCCCAAGATAAGGTAATGCTATGATGTCTCGGACGAACTCGCCCTCGCCTGTCACAGTGATGTCTTCTGCCGCGTAAGATTCCAGACTGTTATCCGAAAAGAAGCTGGCTTCCAAAAGGTAAATGCCTGGTTGAAGTTCAAATGAATAGGATCCGTCTTCTGATACCAAAGCCTGGGCAGGAGAAGAATTGACCTCGACGAAGACATCAGGTTGCGGGTCAAAGGTCTCCCAGCTATAGACTGTGCCGTGAATGGTCGCAGCCGATGTAATTGAAGAAAAAAAATAGACAAGCAGTATGATCGAGTATTTTCTCATAGTATCACCTAATTTACCTTTCATAAATATATCTGTGTATTCCATCGATTAACCGATGGTTGAAAAAAGAGTACGAATCATCGTCGCTGGGCGAGTCCAGGGTGTGTGGTATCGGGCGAGCACTGTAAAGAAGGCAGAGGAGCTCGAGTTGACCGGTTGGGTGAAAAACTTGGCAGACGAATCCGTTGAAATCTTAGCTGAGGGCCCCGAAGAAAAACTCGTTAAACTCGCATCCTGGAGTAAAAAGGGCCCTCCGTCAGCCAACATCACAGAACAAAAGATTACCTGGGAGCCCTACACAGGCGAATTCCCGTACTTCTCGATAACTTATTAGGAGATGATGCGCATCCTCTTTGGCGGAGACGATCCTGGGGCTAGGGCTGCTCTCCCCCATTATTTTCGGGTCCTTGACGGTGAGGGGGAAGCCAAGTTTCTTAACTGCGGTACTTTAAAGAAGAAAGTCGAGGAGGCGAAGGAGATAAGGAAGTCCTGCCACTTCTGCGAGCGACGCTGTAAAATTGACAGATCGAGGGGGAAGGAAGGTTTTTGTCGAGTTCTCGAACCCCGCGTCTCAAGCGAGTTCCTCCACGTCGGGGAAGAACCTGAGCTCGTGCCGAGCTACACGCTATTTTTTTCGGGTTGCACGTTCAAATGCTGCTTTTGCCAGAACTGGGACATCAGCCAGGATCCAAAAAGAGGCGTCTACAATAAACCCGAGACGGTTGCAAAAATGATAGAAGATATCAAAGGAATAAACGTTAACTGGGTGGGAGGCGATCCCGCACCAAACCTCGACTTCATCCTCGAAGTCCTCACACAATTGAATCGGAGCATACCTCAGATCTGGAACTCAAACATGTATCTGACCAAGGAATCAATGGACCTCCTAGGCGGAGTCATCGACCTATACCTCACAGACTTTAAGTACGGGCCGAAAGATTGCGCAACAAGATTATCTGATGCCCCCAATTATTGGAAGGTCATTACTAGAAACCACCTCCTCGCAGAAAAACAAGGAGCCGACTTAATCATCCGTCACCTAGTTCTGCCTGGCCACTTCGAATGCTGCACTAAACCAATCCTCGACTGGATTTCAAAAAACCTCAGCCACCCCCGCGTCAACGTTATGAGCCAATACCACCCAGACTACAAGAGCATGCAGATAATCGGACTCGACCAGAAGCTAAGCAAAGAAGAATACAGGCAAGCAAAAAACTACGCAGAGGAATTGGGATTGAGTTTGACCCGGTAGCCGCCAGTATTTATGTTGGCGCTTCCTTAATCATTTTGAGAAGATGCCCGATAAACAAAAAATTACCATTAAGGGTGTGCGGGGGAAGACGTGGGAGGTACCCTCCCGGCTCAGTGATTTCGGACATCGGGATTTCACCCGTATAGAGCATACCCCCATCACGGCTATCCCCCTGATGGGAACCTCACCTGAGATATTTGGGGAACTCGACACCCCAAAGAAGGCGAGAAACCGCCAAAAGGCGGTGCAGGCATGGGAATTCTGCAAGGACACCACCAATATAAAAAGCGTCTACCAGCTACAGCATAGGTTGGGTGAAGTGGATGAGGGGGGATATAAAAAATTCCTCATGACTATGGTGGGCGGGAAGTTTGCAGACGCAGATGAGTATTTCCTCGGTGTCATCCATATCCTAAAAGGTGCCGGCATTAAGGACGAGAAACTCGAGCAGGTCTGTGGCAGGATTGAGAAGGCAAAAGCAGATATCGGGCGGCCGGAAATGGTGTTCAAGCAAACCCGGAGTGGGAGAACTCCTGCGAGACTCGCGTCAGGCCTTGCCTATGTCTTGGACACCGGCGACGTCATCGCACCGAAATATTACATAGAGGAATCCCAAGTCGAGGAAGAGGTGGGTCGACTACAGGCATTGATAACTCCCCCACAGGCAATTCAAGATTCGACACAAGTTGATATAATGGGAGTCATGGTGGCTAATAGCCAATTGGAAAAAGCTATCGGTGTCGTACGGGCGCAATCAGTCAATGCCGAGTATGCGGTGAACTTGGTCGTGGATGCGGAATGTGCGAGAATACGTTCAGCGCAGTCCTCCTCCTTCCTGAAGAGAACACTCGAGGATTGCAGGTCAATAGGTACGAACATTATCTCTCGGTTGATGGGGGCGCATCCTGAGAAAGAGATAGCCCCTTTCTTAAAGGCCAACCCTGGTAGTATCCTCGTCGCCGATACCCTCTCAGTCGACGCCATCGATTCCTTTGTGGGGGCAGGTGATTTGGGTGGCGCCGTCTTCGGGAGTCTGACCCCCGATACCCATGCCTGCATTGCATGCCTAAACGCAGGCATACCCTTTGTATCGGCAGTGGGAAGCAGCAATGTTGGAAAAATCCGCACAGGCGACAAGATAGTCATCGACAATGTCACCGGGGATATGTGGGTCAATCCGAGCCTACGTACCCTCCATCGAGCCGAAAGGAGAGCCCAAGAGTTGGCCCGTGTGGAGAGAAGAAGAAAAAAGATGATTGGAGTACGGGCTAAAACAAGTGACGGCGCAGAAGTCAATATGCGTGCCAACATCGACACCCCCGAAGAGATACGTATCGCAACGGCGGTTGGCTCCGAGGGCGTCGGCCTCTATAGAATTGAACACTGGTTCGCCGCCTTCCAACAGAGAAAATTGGGCATGAAGGATATTGAACGAGAACTCACAAAAACATTTAGCCGAATAGTGGCTGACTATAAAAAGACCTCACAAACCCCCTACAAAAAAGACCCCCTCACCATCCGCCTCCTCGACATCGGACGCGATAAAATTCCCCAATGCATCCGCGAAAAGTATCCTGAGGTTGACGAACCCGGCTATGAAGGGGGCATCAAGTTCCTGCTCAAGCACCGAGAGCTTATGCTACCCATCCTCAAGGCCATATTGCGCGCGGGGTCAGAACACGATGTGAGAATACTAATTCCCATGGTAACCGACGTCGGCCAAGTCGATGACGTAAATGAATACCTCCGCGAAGCAAAAGCGGAATTAAAAAAGCAGAATAAACCCTTCAATCCCCATCCGAAAATAGGTGTCATGATTGAAACACCCTCCGCGGTTGATAACAGCGCCAAACTCGCAAGGGAGGTCGAGTTCTTCAGCATAGGCACCAACGATCTAACCCGGCTCTACCTAGACATTGAGCGAGACAACCCAGAATTCTCACCCATCCACTCCGTCCTTCTGCGGCAAATTAAAGCCACCATCACATCAGCTAAAGAGGCGGGGATAGAAGTTTCCGTATGCGGTCAAATGGCGGGCGATCCCTACGGCGCCATTCTTCTCGCCGGTATGGGTATCGACACACTCAGCATGAGCGGAATCCTCCAACCAGAGATCAAAGAAGTACTCTCTCATATACAGTTCAACGACGCAAGGAAACTCGTCGATGAGCTCACACAAGAAGATGCGGACCATAAACCGGCAGCCATCAAAAAGATAATGGATTCACGATTTCCCGTCATACAAAAACTGAGGGGACTCCCCATCTAATCCTCTGACAGATTAATACCCCCCCAACACCAGTTTTTCAGGTAACTGTAGGTTGTCGACGTCGATGTGGGTGACGAGGATGAGTTGTCCCTGTTCGGCCACCTTGTTGAGTGCGTCTCCAAGCAGTTCCCTGTGTTCTTTATCCAAGCTGCCGAAGGGTTCGTCGAGGATGAGAAGCCTTATTGGTGAGAGGAGTTCCACCAATGCTAGGCGGAGCGCGAGGGCGAGTTGAACCGCTTCACCGCCCGATAGCTGGCTTAAGGAGAGTTTTCCCTGGGTTGTTGCTATCTCTAATTCATAGTCCTCGGAAAAGGACACTGACTGGTAGCTGGGGTTCTGGTTTATGGTCGAGAAAAAATATGCGAGTAGCTCGTTTAATTTTGCGAGATACCTCTCCCTAAGATATTTTGGAAGGCCCTTGTTTGTGTGAAACACCTCTCTGGCCTGCTTTAAGAGGTTGGTTTTCTTTTGGGCTTCGTCCCTTTGAGCCTTGGCTTCGGCGAGATTCTTCTTTTGTTGCTCGAAGGAATCTATCTTTTGAACGACTTCTTTCAGCTCAAAGCCGAGTTTTTCGTTTTCCGATTTGCATCGGAAAACTTCCTCTCTGGTTTTGTCTCTTTCTATTCTCTTCTTTTCATAGGTTTCTTTGTCGAATACTGATTTTTTCAACAGGGATTTTTTCCCTTCAAGCTCCTCTTTCAGTTTCGAAATCCTAGCCTTCGATGACTCGGATTTTTGTTGGACTTCAGGTTTTACTGAAATTTCTTTTGTAATCATCTGAATCCTGCCCTGCAACTCCGAGTGCTTTGTTACCTGAGCTGATACCTCAATTTGTGATTCTCCCAGGTAGCCTTTGGTTTTAAGCTCTAAGTTGAGTTCGGACTCCCTTCTTTTAGCCACTTCAAGTTCATGGCTTTTCTTTTTATAGGTTTCAGAAAGTAACTTTGTTTCTGCTTCAAAACCGGATAATTCAGACAACTCCTTTTGGGCGTTTGAGTAGATTTCTCCTTTTTTTGAAACCTCTGCGCTAATTTTACCGATTTGTTTTTTATGATCTGAAATAATCTCGATGGTTGATTTTCTCTCCTCAGATAAATGCTCTTCTGTCAGTTTTTGCCCGCATCTTGGGCACTTTGAAGCATCTGAGAGGCCAGATAGCTCGTTTAGATAACTCTCCTGTTGCCCCAACTTAGTCGCTAGTGCGGTCTCTTCCCGTTTGACTCTTTCAAGACTCTCCTTAAGTGCTTTTTCCTTTTCTTCAATTTTGTTTTTTTCGGAAAGTTTTGTTTTTAATTTTTCAAGTTTTGCTGCAATTTCAGTTACGTCATCTAAACCCCTTAACTTCTCAGATACCTTTTCTAATTCGCGGAGCTTCTCTTGGATGGCAACGTATTTCGAGAATTTTATTACTTCTTCGTCTAAATCTGTTTTTTCGGTTTCCTTTTTTGTGATATAAGCCAGCTTTTCTGTAATCACTGCAAGCTCGCCTGAAATGTTTGCAAGCTCTATCTCAGCTGCGGATATATCCTTCTCCAACAACTCGTTTGATCCTTTCGCTTGCTCTAACTCTTTTACCTCTTTTTCGATTTTTAAGTACTTCTTATCGAATTCGAGCACTTCGTTGTCCGATCTTTTCTTTTCTGTTACAAGTCTTTTTTGTTGTCCTTGGACTTCATTGAATTGCTTGGTGAATTCCTCACCTTCGACATTTGAGTATTTGGAAAGCTGTTTTCCATATACTTCGAGCCTCCCCTGAGCTTCCTTGATATCCTCCCTTGTCTTTTCATATATCTGCTCAAGCCGGTCCAGACCGAATAAGCTATCAAGTTCGGCTTTCCCCCCTTTTTGGCTCAACTCAGTGATTATCGAAGACAGTTGCCCCTGGGCAACATATAAAAGCTTGTCAAATATCCGTTCATCCAAGACATCCGACAAAGCGACATAAGCGGAAGAAGGATTGTCCGCTACTATGGTCCCATTGACTGTAAGCTCAGCGCTGGACGGCTTATCCAGAAAGAGTTGTTTTTCAACCCGATATATGCTTTCATCCTTTTCGAACTCCAAGACAACAATACTCTTTCGGGCCCCGTTTTTTATCTTTCCTGAGTAACCCCGGGCACTCTCGGCGAATGCGAAGCGGATGGCTGATAAAATACTTGATTTACCTGTCCCGTTTCTTCCTGAAATCTCTAATCCTCTGCTTAAATCCACATCCAAATTACTGTGGCAGGCCCAGTTTTCAAGGGCTAGGGTTCGGAGCATCATCGTAAAATAAGAGCTTCATCGTGAAATAAAGGAATATTCAAAACAGAATAAAAGAGTTTGGGATCAAAGAAGCTTTCGTCCGAGTTCCCGGATTTTTTCCTCGTCTACTGAGTCCATCTTTCGCCCAGACAGACAATTTCGACATACACCCTTGATGGTCAGGCAGTTGCCACAAACCCTCGCTCCGCAAAGAGAACAGCTTAGAAGTTTCCCGGGTTCACGGCATACATCGCATAGACCGTCTTTCATCCTATAAACGCCTATTTTTTCCCCTTTTTGGGCTTACCCTCTTTTTCCTTTTTGAACTTTCTCTGCTTTGGCTCCACCTTGACCTTGGGCATGTTCATTGGGGGCGGAAGCTGAAGTTTTCTTGAGAACTCGATGGATTCCAATAGGCAGTTCTGTATGATTGCAGTGCTTATCTCCTGGATGATGTTTGCCGGCAGCTCGATAGTGTTTTCTTCTTCCTTTACTTCTTTATCAAGGTTTTTGCTCAGATACCAGAGAGTCCCCTCAAGGCTCATGTTTCCGATGCCGGGAGTGTATTCCACGTCGTAGCTGAACTTCACTTCAAGGTAGTCTCCAATCCTGTCTTGGTGGTTCTTTAAGACAGATCTTATCCCTGAATTTGCTTTGACGTCGATGCTGGTGTATTCTTCTTTTGTCTTTTCTCCTGAGAATTTCTTCAACTTAAAGTTCACAACTGACATGATTATTACCTCGAATAGTTAACGTATTCAATTAGAATAGCCTCTTAAAAATGAAAAGGTAGATAATGATTGACTATGGTAAAAAAGAAGGTTAAACCGAAAAAGGAACCTGATCGCGTCATGGATGCTATATTCATAGTCGGTGCTATCGTGATAATCGTGGTCTACGTCTATATCTTATATCAGAACTAGACGGATTTCTTTTTTCAGCGACCGCAAAGGCTGCAAGGTATGCGGTTCTATATTGGAAGCCTATCTAAACGAGCTTATCCGAAACCCACTAGCCACACCATGATTCTCCCCAAGATTATCCAGCTGATGATAAATCCTATGATTAAGTATGTTTTTCTTCCAGTCCTCATCTTTACCGAATTAATGGATGCCAGGGCCCAAAGCGAGAATACAGCAAGAGCAGCCCATATTAACAAATACACCACACTTGCATTCGTCCCCGGATCCGTGACCGCAGCATATACGTATTGGAACGTGAGGCTTAGGGGTAGAAGCCAAAAAGAAATTATCAATAAAATCAATCTCACAAAACTTGGGAAAAAATGTGTCGTATACTCCCTGGAATAGATTCCATCCGCGACAAGATAGATAAAAAGCAGTAAAAAGACCGAAAAGGTTTTAATCTTTTTTTCTGAGGGATTCAGGAGATATCTCAGATTCTTTGTCGGATACATCGCGCAAAAGGAATCGTTAATCGCTGCATAGATGATGTCAAATTTCGCCGGCATGTCAAAGAAGAAGTCTACGCGCATATGTTTTATGTTTTCTTCGTCGATTCCGGGTTGGGTCAACAGGATTATTGATAGTTTCTTTTTTGACATCTTAAGGTCATAAAACATCTCAGTGTGCTCTTTTTTCGGATGCCTCCAGTCAAGTATCAAAAGCGAATAATCAAGTTTCCTCAATTCCCGCAACTTCACGTAATCAATCCTAAAAGTGTGGACCGTGAAACCCTCAGAAGACAAAAAACGCTCAAGAGAAAACCAATAAGATTCGTTGTCTCCCCTGACAATGAGGATACCCCCCCTTTTACCAGGGATTCTTTCTTGAACATCCTCAGTGGGGGGGGCAATATCCACCTGCCTGATCAACTCATCAACCCTCGCAGTACCCGGGCCGTCGAACCCCAACTCAGAAACCTTGATATGCTCCCTAACATCAACCATCACTAAATCATTGACAACAAGTGTTTTTATTCTTGTTTTTTCAGTGCATTAGAGTTTTCGATGATATTTTCCATAGAAAATACTTGACATCCGATTTTTATCTCTGGGAATCCCGTATAGTATCATGGTAGCGCCTGGTCCGAGAGACAGAGGTAGAAGGAGACCGAACGGACGCGATCAAAATAGGCACCACAAAAAACCAGACCATACCTCCGGGGCTATGGCCGATGCCTTAAAGGCGGCATTAGAAGGTACCCCACTCAAAGAAAAATTATTAGGCGGCCAAAACTTTCTCGAATTGATTGGAGGGCAAAAGTTTATCGAGGGTGACCAGGGTGCAGTACAACAGGCAGCAGAGATTGCAGGCAAGCTTAAGCCTGAAGACGCCCAATTCGTCCTCGATAAAATTATCGGAAACGCCTTAGATGCACGACCTCCAAGAGAGGGCAGAGATCGATTCCCATTCAAATCACTTGCACACGCAGCAAGAATAGTATTCCCAAGGATCTCTGCCGAAGGATCAGGCGATATCACCCAAAAGATTGATGCGGGTTTAAAGGCGACAGCGGAACATTTGACTAAAGCCCTATTAGGCGAAGAGACTGCCTTACTGGACCGTGGGGTAAGGTACCGAGATGAGCATGAAAGATTTGAATGGGGTCTTCTACAGCGGATTGGACAGGGGCGTAGAAGAAGACAGGATCGGTTCGGGAGAGATGAAGATGATTTAGAAGCCGATGATCGACGTGACAAAGACCGGCGTTTTGGAGGGCATCGAATCGGGCAGGCTGCTTTCTGTCTTACTACTCTGGGGCACGTTGCCGCCAAGCTTCCAGAGGAAGCCGATCGAAGACGTTATCTTACAGTCATCGATGATTGGACCAGCCATATTAAAGCTAGAGATATTCAAACGGCTGTTATCGAGGGTATTGGTCCGATTGCTTTGACTCTCCCCTCTCAAGACCAACTTCGCCTTTACCGAAAAGCCTCAGCTACAGATGGCTTCACTCCTCAAGGTGCATGGAAGAAAATTGCATCCGCAGTTCCAAATCTTGTTTCCGATATCGAAGTCCCCACCGAAAAGAAGGGGCAATCAGAATTCCTTTCAGTTATCAATCCATCTTTAAGATCTAAGGATGCTGCCATTCGGGACCCCGCCTTTGAAAAGCTTAAGCAATATCTTTTAAACCGTCCCGAGGACGAGTGGGTTGACATAGGGCAGTCAGCGGGGATTGTCAGCCGCGAAGACCGGTATGGGAGTGCTGATAGAGATTCTTTTCCACCAGAGTCTTTGGGTAAACAGATCGGTTTTCTGAGAAATGTGTTAGAGATCACATCCGATGAAGATGTCAAGTTCGGGTATGGGAGAACGCTTCTAAAAAACCATGTAACATACGGTCCAGAGGGTATTCCAAAGCTCGGCATCCCTCCACAGGCCGACATCTTTGATTCTGTTATTTCCGCTGCCTCTACGATGAAGGATGCGGAGAATGTCAACCAGTTGGCCGGAGTACTGCACCAAGACCTCGAGTTCTCCCTCACATACGATTTCGGTCTGAAAAATGAGTATCGTCCCCCCCACATCAACGCACTTCTGCGTCTGCTTCCGTTTATACCCGAAACTAGTGCAATGGAATATATCCGATTTCTAAGAACGCATGAGCTCGACTATCAGGGGCCCCTCGCATCGATACCTGACAAAGAAAGGGAAAAGGTCTCAGGAATAGTAGCGAAAGGGGAGGAATCAATAGTCGCGCATGGGAATACACTTGAAGTCATCGAATTTTTCCGAAGCGACGAGTGGAGGGATGCAAGACATCATAGACTAGATCCCGAAAGGAAAGCTGAGATAACTAAGTTAAGGGAGGCTGCCGAAGTAAAGATTGCTGCTATGCTAGGAAAATGCACTCAAGATGACCTAGTCTATCTTGTTGAAAGCCCAATCAAAGAACCCGACACCACAGTAAGAGACACAGACATGCGCTGGTATGACTTCCGCGACCAGACCAATTACGTACTTCCGATCGAAGGAGATCAATATCTAGATGACGGACATCGTGTATTAGTGTCTAAGATGATGGCTGAAGCCCTTCCAGACAAAGAAGATCAGGCTAGAATTGAAGAGTTATGGATGAAACATTACAATGCAACAAGAGAAAAATCAGATTGGGAGATACAACAAGAACTTGGTGACAGACGTAGAGAGCTTCTTGGAAGACTTGGTGAAGCTGATTCCGAGGATGCGACACGTGAAATCGCCAAGCAGCTAGAGCAACTCGACCAAAAAGGTCTTCCAAAAGAAGAGACGCCAAATGCACCGACCGAAAAGAGCATGATTTCGGAAAAGGTCTGCCACATTCTAAAAGTCCTCGGGCGCACAACTTCCGCCGTCGAAGACGAGGCTGAGCGAAGAAGCATAGCTGATCAAGTTCTGCCGTGGGTGGGACATTACCATTCCTCGGTTATCTGAGACGCCATCAGGGCACTACAGGGTATCGTCCCAACGCTTCCAGAAGCCGACTGGGGGAAGTATACTCTTGGAGTAGATAAAACTAGAGGGGACCATCGAGGGGACATGGGAGGATCCGAGTATTATAAAAGCTTGCTTTTAGCTGCAAAGACATGGGAGGTCAGGTCCCAGTATCTCGAAAGGTTAAAAGCCCCAGTGCAAGGTGATAACGATAGAATCCCTGCTTCAGTTCCAAGAACCGCAGCAGATGAGTTGATCAAGGTCGCAGATACTCTCGCTGAAAGAGGCGATGACGATGCTGCCGCAGCTATCAGAATCGGCCTACTTCCCATCATCAACGTTCATCTAGCTGAAAAACATAACCAGCAGCGCAACAACGACCTCGTAAGGCTGAAAAACCTTATCCCCTATCTGCCGGTTGAAGAACAATTAAATGCTGTACTGACAATAGCGGGGGACATACGCACGAGCGTTGTGATATCAAGAGAGCTAGCCGACGCTCCCTTTGAGTATCTCTTTGGGGCATTATTGAATGTAGCTGATCCTGACCGTAAAAAGAAACCTACACAAAAACCTAAGAAAGAGATCATAAAAGATCCAGCCGCAGAACTTATTAGAGAATTAATGCCAACACTTTCGGAAGAAAACCGGGGGAAAGTCTTCGACTTCATGGTCGAACAAATTAGATACAAAAAACCGGAAAGAGAGGATTCATTCTGGAGGGAGGACACTCTCGATGAAATGTGTAAGGGGAATGATACACAGATGGGGGCTGTCGAATTTCTGTTTGAACACATCAGAACTCTTGCGATTGCAGACCACGGCCCATGGCTTACTCGGGTCCATGGAGTGTACCGGCAGCAGTTGAAAGATGTAGAGGAAGCAAGAGCACAATCCAAGTATTATAGTGATAGCCCGGACAAGGTCGAGCAGGCCAGAAAATCTCTTTCCGCCCTCAAGCTGGCCACACAGGTTATGGGATTACACGACGTCCACAAGAGGAGATGGGATCAGCTTGAAGAAGACGCCGTCATACAAGATCTTGCAGCTACAACAGGACAATCCGTAGCCGAACTGAAAAAACAAAAAAACGCCATCACCCTATTAGACTACCTGAAAACAGAGGACCGGCAGAGAGCACGGAAATACAGAGAGTCCAGAGGAGATCAAAATGTTTTTGGCATGCTCCATGATGCATTGACACAGGCTAAAAAGAATAGTGAGGAATCAGATAAGAAAGCAGCCGAGCTATTCGGCAGGTGCTCAGCCGAAGAAAAACAATTCCTTTTAGCTACCATGTTATCTGATCCTGATCCAAACGTGAATGCTGGAAACGCATATAAAGATATAGCTGATCTCATCTTCCCCGACGAAAAACCGGCTGAAATTGGTGTGGTAGAAGCTGGAAGATTCGCAAGGAATGCAATAGATAAATTAATTGATATTTCCAAAGCGGACAAATCGGATATGAGCCAATACCGGCCGCAAAGCCTGATATACGCTCTAGGCCGAAGCACGGGAGCACTCGCAGACGTCCGCCAGAGAAGGGATGCAGCAAATGCGATCAGATCTTGGATTCAAGACGATGAATTGCCTGAAATCGTTATTGACAGCATAGACGCTCTCGGCTCCCTTGTGCCCACACTGCCAGAAGGCGACTGGAGTGGATACACAAAGAAAGTAGCACGCACCTCCTGGAACCGACGCGTCTACGCCAGCGCCTTCCCCTACCTTGAAAAACTCGCCAATAAAACTGAAAATCCTGACATAAGAAAACAGCACATCGACCAACTCTTTGCACCAATCAGAAATCCAGAAAAAGAAGATGTAAATAGATTGGATCCCGAGCCAGTGCCCTTCGAGGCAGCAGGACCCCTTCTTGTGATTGCTGGAAAAATAGGGGGTGAGGGAGGAGAAAATATTAAAAGAGAAGTCAAGGAAGTCGCTCTCAAGGTCGCAAGAGATGAGAACATAGGCTGGAGGGGTGGAGCTTTTATGGCAATCGGAAAGCTTATGGACGATGCACAACCCGATGAAAAGTTGGAGATGGCTCTAGCATTAGTACACGGCTTAAAATCTTTCGATACGATTGATTTTGAAGACAGAATCCTCAATAAATGGCGGACTAATCACACACCAGGTATTTTAAAAGAAAAATTAGGCTCATTAGAGCCTGACCAGCGGGATAAGGTTTTAGATGCAGTTTTCGCACGGCTTGACGCCCCAGAACAAAAGGGTATGGTGGGTGAAGAAAGAACGTATCACATTCAACGCGGAGCTGCCCAATTCCTTCTAGACCACATAGGTGAGCTCCCACTCGAAGATCAGCAAAGATGGTTAGAGGACATACATGACGTGTATGTAGACCAAGGGAAAAGGGGGCTGCCGGGAGAACGGGATAGCAAGTCCGCTTCTTACTACCTCGCCTCGGAGCTTATTAATAAACAGCCTAGATTAAAGGCTAAATGGACTGAACTCGAGAAAAAACCAAAAAAGAGAAATCGATAAAGGTTCCTAATCTTTTAGAGATTAATATATATCCATTCCTTTTAGGATACCTACTTGTATTTATATTAAAGGGCTAAAGGTTCTAGCCTATCAATTTCGCCCTTTAATACACTAGGCAGCCTATGGCTGCCTGTGCATAAAAACAGCTTCGCTGTTTTTAACGTATTTGAGGCCATAACTAATCCAAAATTAGCTCTGAAAGTTATGGCCTCAACTATAATGACATATGTTGTGTGTTTTAGGGCAGTGTG
>JBDREA010000137.1:0-5667 GCA_043820265.1 Candidatus Altarchaeota archaeon
AGACTAAGCCCCAAGAAGGAGAAGAAAGAGTTGCGCTCATTCTCTTTGCCGATACATCCAAGATAATCCTCAAATCCTCAAAGGATGGAAAAGGGCCTCAGCCAGGTAGCCTAGAAGTACTGAACAAACTGTTAGGTATGATGAGAGGGACGAAATCCTCAACCTAGCGAGCCTTCCCCTTCAGCTCCTTCAAGTTTTTGCTTCCGGAAAGAAACATTGCAATTCTAAGTTCAGATACGAATTCATCCAGAAGGCCGCGAACTCCGTCTTTTCCGTCTTTCTTTAAGGCCTTGAGAAAAGGGAGCGCCATCCCGACAACGTCAGCACCAAGAGCAACCGCTTTAGCAGCTTCCTTGCCCGTCCTAATTCCACCTGAAGCAATCAAGGGTTTCTTCAGCTTAACCAATTGAACGATGTTTTCGGCTGTTGGAATCCCCAACCCACCGTAGAGTTTGCCCAGGTGCCTGTGGTTTTCGTCCCCCCTGAAGCTTTCGACGAGAGGCCAGGAAGTGCCGCCTACTCCACCGACGTCAAAACAAGTTACCTTATTTAATTTTTTAGCGGATTCAAACGATAAACCCGAGCCAACACCCTTGGCAATGACCGGGACTTTGAGCTTTCCAGCCACATGATTGATCTTTTTTTCGAGCCCCGAAAAATTCGTATCACCCTCCGGCTGGACCGCCTCCTGCAAAGGATTGATGTGGAGCGCCAAAGCATCGGCTCCGATCATATCAACGGCAGCCCGGCATTCCTCCAAGCCAAATCCGTAGTTCAGCTGGACTGCACCAAGGTTTCCAAAAAACAGGATGTCTGGTGCAATATCCCGGACCTGGAATGTGTCTGTGACAGACGGGTCCTCAATGGCCGCCCTCTGGCTTCCAACACCCAATCCGATATTGTATTCGCTTGCGAGCTCGGCTAATTCCCGATTGATTTTTTTGCCTTCCTCAGTCCCCCCGGTCATCCCCTCGATGACAATGGGGTAGTCAAGCTTTTTAGACAAAAATTTTAAAGACAAGTCGATGTCATCCAAATCGATTTCAGGCAGGGTGCGGTGCTCCAGAGAAAATGATTCAAGGCCTGTAGATCCCGCACTAACGTCCTCCTTCAAGCAAATCTTTATATGGTCTGTCTTTCGATACTTGGTTGTCATCCTAGAACTCCCGATTAATTATGAAATCGGCTAAAGAGCAAAGCGCCTCCTTGGCCTGTCCATCCTCTATCGGTCCAAGGCTCTTTTTCGCCTTTTCGCCTAAATCCTTGGCGAGATCTCTGGCATACTCTATTGAGTTGATTTCCTTAAATAATTTTACGACTTCATGGACCTGCTCTTCAGTAGCATCATCACCCAAACCCAAAACCGAATGGATTTTTTCTTTTTGTTGGTCACTTGCATTTGCAAGCGCATGAAGTATGATAATGCTCCTCTTGCCCTCGCGAAGGTCGGAGCCCACGCGTTTTCCGAGTTTTTCCTGGTCAGCGACCATATCTAAGATATCATCTTGTATCTGGAATGCGATGCCGACGTTTCTTCCGTAGTCTCCAAGGGCTTCCACTTGTTCTTTTGTCCCTCCACCAAGGATTGCGCCGATCTTCGTAGATGCCTCCATCAAAACACCCGTCTTCTTTTTCACCATGTCCAGGTATTCGTCAACGTTTACAT
Organism: Candidatus Altarchaeota archaeon; assembly: GCA_043820265.1. Lineage (GTDB taxonomy): Archaea > Altiarchaeota > Altiarchaeia > IMC4 > JBDREA01 > JBDREA01. Next base: position 1,667 of record JBDREA010000137.1, read on the forward strand.
CGACTCTGTCCTCAAAGAAGACGTCGTGTATCTGACCCTCCTGGAGCTCTGAGTTGGCTGATGTCAAAACTTCAAGTGCATCAAGTACAGGTGTACAATCACCTACGGCCTTCCTGGAGTCAACCAGCGCCTGAAACGACGCACTGTAGAGCGTGTCTCCGACGACTATCCCAATCTCTTCCCCCCAGAGGGCGTGGACCGTGGGCCTGCCGCGTCTTCCAAGGTCTTTGTCCATTATGTCGTCGTGGACCAAGGTGAAGGTATGAAGCAGCTCGACAGCGGCAGCCGCAGACAAAAGCTTGTTGGAATCGCATCCAACGCATTCAGCTGAAAGCAAAACCAGAGCCGGACGAACCCGCTTTCCCCCGGCCTCGAAGGTGTGTAAGAGCATCTTTCTGATCTCTGGATCAGCGACTTCAAGGTATCCCCGCATAACGGGTTCAACAAGAGATGCCTTCTCTTTTAAAACGGATTTGATGTCCATTTCTTCTGAGGATATGGCTATACTAGTTTAAAAGCGGGAATTTATCCATCAAAAAAACCATAAATCCGTGAATCAGCGAGCGAGGAAACTATCAACTGCGGATTTTTTTTTGCTAATTGCAATTCGTCATTGCTTCCGGTAGTGACTGCCACAACAGACATCCCAGCCTTAACTGCAGCCTCGACCCCATGGATTGAATCCTCAAAGACTACGCATTTGTCAGGTTTTTCGCCCAGCTTTTCAGCCGCTTTTAGAAACAGGTCAGGTTCAGGTTTCCCGTGCACAACGTCGTTTTTTGTGACGATCACCGGAAAGTGCTTTGTCAGATCAGCCGCATCAAGTATGGCGTATCCGGCTCCCTTCTCGTTTGAGGTTGCGACCGCCAATTTTACGCCTTCTTTCTTGAGGTATACTATCAAATCCAGCACTCCTGGCAAAGTCTTGACATCCCCTAAATCTTTTTTGAAGATTTTTCTGCGCTCAACTGAGATCTCTTCTAAATCGACCTTAGATGCATCTATGCCGCCTTCTTGCAGTATGTGCTCAAAGATCTCTCTTGCAGGCATACCATATACTTCTTTGAAGTCTTCAAACGGGCAGTAAATATCAAATCGATCCTCACAAATATTATTGAAGGCTCTCCAATGACGCTCCATCAAATCAACGAGTGTGCCGTCGACGTCAAATATCGCAGCAAGATACCTCATAAGGAAACCATTATATCCACGTAAATTAAATATTGACCTGTGAATCACTCAGTAAAGACAGGGATATGCTTTGGTTTGACGTCGGGAATAATAACAACCCTGGGATTGATGGTGGGCCTAAACTCGGGAACTCACTCGAAACTCGTCGTATTGGGAGGAATCCTAACCATCGCCATAGCTGATGCATTCTCGGATGCGCTTGGCATCCACATATCAGAGGAATCGGAAAACAAGCACACACCCAGAGAGATCTGGATGTCCACTTTCTCGACGTTTTTTTCAAAGTTCCTCTTTGCTTTGACGTTCGTTGTCCCGGTTATATTTCTTGAACTTTCGGCTGCCATCGTTGTGAGCATCGCCTGGGGACTGCTGGTGCTCGGCATACTCAGCTTCTATCTAGCACGAGAGCAGGGAAAAAGACCCTTAAACGTTGTAGGTGAACACATAACGATTGCCCTCGTCGTTATCGCAAGCACACACCTTGTCGGGGGATTGATCTCGACAACATTTGGGAATCTCTAATAATCGAGGGGAAAACACATGTCGACAGACCAAGTAACAGCCGTCGCCTACCCGGGTCTCCCGTTCATCTTCGCTGAAGGGATAAGGGAACCGTTTGATGAGCGGATCTCGGAACACAACTCTGTTGGTTTGGCGCTAACAGACCTCAATGAGGAGGTAAGGACTGAAACAACTATAAGGAAAAATCCTTCCTCAAAAGAAGATATCTTCCTTGTAAATGGAAAAAAAGTTGAAGGAGATAGAGCCAAGGGGATGTTCCGTATAGTTCGAATTCTAAAAGAAAAAGGAAAATTTCATGATAGCCTCCTCGTCTCCTCAAAAAATTACAACATCGTCTCAGGCTCATCGGATAGCGGAGCGGCAGCGTTTATTACGGCATTAGACGAGTTCCTGGGGACAAAACTCAGCTTGGAGGATAAGCTTTCAATCGGACGATTCGGATCGGAAACTGTTTTCCGAAGTCTTTGCGGAGGACTCACAGAATACATCGTCGACGAAGCCCCTGCCCTAAAAACAAAGCAAATCGCCTCCCCCGAAAGATTAGCTGACATCGTTATCTATGCGATCCCTTTTACTGGAGAAAGAAGACCCGCAGACATCTTTCACAATAAAATCCAAAACCACCCCCACTTCCTGGATAGAAAAAACGAGGTTAAGGAAAGGATAGGAGAAGTGAAGAAATGTTTTCAAGCGAATAATTTTATCAGTCTCCTCTCCGTCATGGAAAAGGAAGCCACAACTTTCCACAAGATGGCAGAGGAGCTGGGAATAGGCGTATTGACAAATGAGATGAAAGAAGTAACAAGATTCGCACAAAACCTGAGATTGACGAAAGTCCCGGTCTACTGGACCTGCGCCGCAGGACTACAAGTCTACCTCGCAACAACGAAAGAATACCGAAAAGAAGTTGAAACCCAACTCCTCGCAAAAAAAATAGGATACAGACAGTACAAGGCAGCGGGAGAAGCGCATAGTATTAATGCCCCCTAATAAACCATAAAAAAGATGAGTAGAATAGATTTTTTATCCGACATTAAACCAACCAAAAAAAATATCGTTTTAGCAACAACAATTTTCATCTTCCTTGTCCCCTGCATAGCGTATGATACTGGAATACGCTGCGTCAAAGCTCCCTGCCCAACCGCAGGAGGAGTCGCTACGATAGCATGGATTCTCATACACAGAAATGAACTCTATTATTGGGAACTCTTTTACCCATACACAATCGCGGGAGCCATCATCTCATACCTAGGAGCATCCCTAATAATCAAACTATGTAAAAGGAACCTAACAGAAAAGAAGTCAGAGAAGAACTCAAAAAAAGAAAACTAGAAAAAAAGTACAAAATAACAGGAAAAACCAGAAAAAACGAAGAATAAATAGAAAGAGTTCCTAAACATTTCTATATGAGTAGTCAAGCAAAACCCCAAAGGAGGGGAGGTCACAAACTTGGCCTTCCCCCTACGTATTCCTCCTTACCTGAATCGGGTCCAATAAACTGGGCAGAATTAATTACCACTCTACCAGAAAAACAGAGACGACCTAACCTCCTGATAACACCTGGATCTGAAAAGCTTGGAAAACTGCAACCTAAACTAAATCCTCAACGAAGGGAAAAAGCTGAAAGAAGATTTAAGAGGATGAGAAGGCATTTTGATAGGTTATTTGACAGAGTCACCCAAAACCAGTTCCTGAGGGGAGTGCTGGAGTTGACTTCAAAACGATCGTTCATGGATCAAACATTAAATCGAGCAGCCCGAGAAGCCGGTTTCCGAAATAATATGGCGGAATTTCTACATGGAACCCATACTGGATGCACTTTAATCTCACATACCCTGCCCTACGTAGGGATATTCATCGATCATTTCACCAGAACACCGATTCCTGAAAACCTTCAGGCAATTGAAACTGCAAGAAAATCAGTAGGCCCCCTCGCAGACATAGCAAAAGACCACCAAGAATTCTATGATGAGGTTAGAAGAGGGGTAAGAACTCCGGAGATTGTTGGAAACACATTAAAAATTGAGGGATTGGAGATAAGAGTAGAGGGAAACGGTAAAACAGCTACTCCCCAACTGATTTCATCAGATGCCACTACCATCGAAGTAAACGGCAGATTGGCATACAACGGTCTGCCACCGGACAGAGAACAATATCCCACATACGTTATGCCTGAGGGAACAAAACTTTCCATGAAAATAAATATCCCCACAGCTGAGCTGTGGGGTATTCAGTGTGTTATGTAGTTGGTTATCGTAGTTTGTCCTGTTTTCTTCACACTGTGTTTT
>JBDREA010000138.1:0-2354 GCA_043820265.1 Candidatus Altarchaeota archaeon
ATAGACTGCGGTGGTCCCTGTGCCCCATGCCCACCGAAAAAACCAAAATTATCGATAAGGATAGAACAACCCGACTACACGTATATCGGAGAATCATTTAAAGTCAAGGCGCTGGTCTCGCTTCTTGAAGGCGAAGTCGGAAACCTGGAGATATCCATCTCGATCGAACCCGAACTTAAAATAACACAATCCAAGATACAAAATCTGGGAAAGATTTCCAAAAGCCAAACAAAAGAAGTTGATTGGGAAGTTCGAACCACTAACTTAACAAAATTAGGGGAATACAAGATCACAATCATGGCAATGGGGGAATATGTTGCAGAATCTAGAGTGCAAACACTGAGAGAAACCTACATGAGCTCAACTCAATCGGCAATATCAATCCAGGACAAAACCATTCAAAACAGGGTATTCAACAACGTCAGAAGCATATATAAAATCGCCTCTACCAACACGTCGCTTTGGTTCATATTACTTTTACTCCTCTTAGGGCTAGGTTACTTCTACTACAGCCGAAGGCAAAGACAGACGCCGATTGAAGCATACATCCGAGGAGTCCCGAACAATAAAAGATATTCCCTGGAAAAGCCAAAAAAGGATGTTGGAAAAACAAGAGAGGAAATATCAGATGATCAGAAAAAAGAATTGGATGATTGGAAAAAGAAAAAAGAGTTGGAAGCCAAAAACGTCCAGGAATTAAGAGAGGAAACTAAAAGACTGGAAGAGAAATTCTTTAAAGAAACGAAGAAATTGCAAAAAGAGAACGAAGATTCGTCTAATGAAAAAATTGAAAAAGAGGAATTAAACGAATCCATCAAATCCCAAGAATCAGAGATCAGATCCGAACTGGAAGATGTCCGGGAGATAGACCGTCAGCTCGGAGAAAGCCTTGAAGAAATGAGAAGGGAGCTTGAGGAACTCAGCCAAAAGCTAGGTGTCTAACGGATTTGTATTATTCCGTTACTCCATCGATACACTTTTTAAAGGCTGATAGAATATTTTAGCAAGGCAGAAATATGAAACCAAATAACAAACCCGAAAGATGCCCGACAGGAATCGCGGGATTAGACGATATCCTGGGAGGAGGATTCATTCGAGGAAGAACTATACTCGTCTCCGGGGTATGCGGAACAGGGAAGTCTATTTTCGGTATGCAATTTCTCCTCAATGGCATCCTTGAACATGAGGAGCCGGGAGTTTATGTCACATTAGAGCAGAATCCGGTCCATCTTCGCGAAGACATGGCTTCTATCGGATTCGATGTAGAAGAGCTTGAAAGGCAGGGAATGCTTGTTATAATCGACGCTAGCATGTCTCACAGAGGAGATTCACCGACTTTTAACACGAGAGAGGCCATACCCCACTCAAGTTTTTCGCTTCTGCCAGAGGAATTCAATCTATTAAACGTGGTGGACATCATTGGGAAAGTAGCTGATAAAGTTCGAGCCAAAAGAGTAGTCGTAGACAGCCTTTCAGCACTCGATAATATGCTGTCTGAGAAAATAGATGTTAGGAAAGCGACATTGGACCTGAATTATAAATTACAGGACACAGGATTGACTTCGATTCTAATAAGCGATATCATAAATGAACAAGTCCTCAGCCGCCATGGAGTAGCAGAATATATCTCTGATGGTGCAATAACTCTCCACTATAGGGCAAGCGGGCCCGATGCAGGCAGATTCCTTCTAGTCAACAAGATGAGGGCTACAAGCCACAAAGAGGGAATCCATCCAATACGGTTTAAAGAAGGTATGGGGATTGAAGTCTTAGAAGCATAAAAAAATATTCACTCTTTAAATCCAGCAATTTTCGCTTCTACTTCTATTAGCTGCTTTTGGTAGTCTCGTACGATTTCTCGGAATGTCTCTTCATCGATCTGGTTTTTGTGGTACTTTGTTCTTGTAGAATTAATCATATATTCTATCTTAGTCTTCTTATTGTTCAGTTTGGTTAGATCATCCAAACTTTCATCACCTTCTTGGCTGTGTTCTTCCAATCGTTTCTCGATTATCAGACGTTCCTGCTCCAAATCACCCATAACACGTTTCTTTCTAAGAAATATCTGATCAATTAGGATAAGGAAAACTATCAAGGCCGAAACGGCCACTACAAGCCAGAAGCCGTATTTTTCGACGTTTTGGGTGGAAACATTAGAAGATTCCTGAATCTTGAAATTCAGTGTATAAATCCCGTTCTCCTTTAATTCTTGAGTCCGCTGATTTGGATGCTTTTCTCCAACTCGTACATAGATGTCATAAATCGATCCAGCAGGCACTTCGAGACTGTATTTTCCTGACTGATCGGTTTTTACCGAAGACACCACGGTGCTGTGGTCATCTGAGACAAACACA
>JBDREA010000139.1:0-11170 GCA_043820265.1 Candidatus Altarchaeota archaeon
CGACTAAAGACCGTCGCAGTAACAGACAACGAAGTCCTTCAGACTTTCAAAATCCTATCTGAAACAGAAGGTATAATGCCTGCTCTCGAATCAGCCCACGCAGTGGCGTATGCCATGAAAAAGGCAAAGAAGATGGGAAAAGAGAAAATAATTCTAGTATGTCTTTCGGGGAGAGGAGACAAAGACATCCACACAGTCGCAGAAGAGTTGGGGGGAGTGATATGAAGGGAAGGATAGCGGAAAAGTTCAGGGAGCTTGAGAAAAAAGGCGAAAAAACCCTCATCGGATTTCTCACCGCAGGAGACCCTACTGAAATTCAAAGTCTCTCTTATGTGGACGCACTTGTAGCCGGGGGGGTAGACATCATGGAATTCGGCTTGCCGTTCTCTGATCCCATCGCAGACGGACCGACTATCCAAAAGGCAAACCAGAGAAGCCTAAGGGCGGGGATGAACACGGACCGCTACTTTTCTCTTATAAAAAAAATCGAGAAAAAACACCCATATCTCCCAAAAATCTGCATGACATACTATAATATACTTTTAGCTAGAGGACTTCCAAGGTTTTGTGCCGATTGCGCAAAGTCGGGGATAGACGGATTGATCATCCCGGATCTACCGGTCGAAGAGGCTGGTCCCCTGAAAAATGCCTGCCGAAAAAACTCATTGGACCTGATCTTTATCGCTGCTCCAACGACAACAAAGACTCGATTAAAGCTAGTGGTAAAATCAAGCAGCGGATTCCTTTATATAGTGTCATTTCTTGGAGTCACAGGATCATCCTCTAAACTGTCTTCAAAGATAAAGCCCCTTATACGGGAAGTCCGAAAGATCAACAGAGCCATACCAATCTGTGTCGGATTCGGGATATCCACTGCTCATCACGTAAACGAAGTATGTAGGTCGGAGGCGAATGGAGCGATAGTCGGTAGCGCATTCATCAAGTTAATAGAAAAAAACCTTGGAAAAAGAGATAAGACCAAGAGAGACCTTGAGAGACTGACCGCGATTTTGAAGAAGGCAGCCAAGTGAAATGCCAAAAGTTGTGCATAAATACATATTTATATTCGTAAAGAAAATTGTAGACATTCAATTCTAAGGTGGAAAAAAACATGGACCGAACAAAGATAAATCTTCACGAAGACGACATGCCAAAAAAATGGTATAACATACAAGCAGACCTGGCTGAACCTTTGTCTGCAGTCTACAGCCCCCAGACAATGGAGCCGGCTAAGCCTGAGGAACTTGCAGTGCTTTTTCCAATGGAGATCTTAAGACAAGAGATGAGTCAGGAAAGATACGAACCAATCCCGGAAGAAGTCCGAGAAATCCTAAAACTTTGGAGACCGAGTCCGCTTTATCGAGCAAGGAGATTGGAGGAAAAACTCAAGACTCCCGCAAAGATTTACTACAAATGGGAAGGAGTGTCACCTCCGGGATCTCACAAACCGAACACAGCCATCCCACAAGCGTACTACAACATGCTTGAAGGAACAGAAAGGATCGCGACAGAGACGGGGGCAGGACAATGGGGCTCAAGCCTCGCATTCGCCACCCAGTTCTTCGGAATCGAATGCAAGGTCTACATGGTCCGGGTAAGCTACGACCAGAAACCCTACAGGAGAATCATGATGGAAACCTGGGGTGCAACATGCGTTCCATCGCCTTCGCCAGATACCCAATCCGGTCGCAATATGCTAGAACAGGACCCCGATTGTAGTGGAAGCCTGGGATTAGCTATAAGCGAGGCTGTCGAAGATGCTGCAACCCACGAAAACACAAAGTATTCCCTTGGAAGCGTGCTAAACCACGTTTGCATGCACCAGACGGTCATCGGCCAGGAGTCGATAGCCCAGCTTTCTGAGATAGACTTATATCCAGACATTGTCATCGGATGCGTTGGAGGAGGTTCCAACTTCTCAGGGCTTGCATTCCCATACGCAGGGGCTAAATTAAGAGGTAAAAAGCCAGACACTAGAATCGTCGCGGTAGAGCCGACGGCGTGTCCGACTTTAACCAAGGGAATCTACGCATATGATTATGGAGACTCTGCAAAACTTGGTCCGATTGTGAAGATGTACACACTAGGACACGATTTCATGCCACCTGGTATCCATGCGGGAGGACTCAGATACCACGGAGACTCACCAATCTTAAGCAAGCTGGTAAAAGACGGAATCATGGAAGCCCAAGCATACCATCAAGTCGCATGCTTTGAGGCTGCGCAGCTTTTCGCCCAAACCGAAGGATTCATCGTGGCTCCGGAAGCAGCCCACGCGATCAAGGCAGTAATTGAAGAAGCCAAGAAGTGCAAGGAATCAGGAGAAGAGAAAATCATCCTCTTCAACAACAGCGGACACGGCCACTTCGATCTGGGAGCCTACGACCTTTACCACCAAGGAAAACTCGTCGACTACGAATACCCAGAGGAACTGGTGAAGAAGTCACTTGAAAAACTGCCAAAGGTTGAGTAGACAGTCTGCTCAACATCCTTTCTTTTTTAGTCGCCTTCCATATGTGGAATTGTGAGTTGTGGTATCAGAGACTTAATGGATTTAGGATGAAACCACGCCGTAACTCCATGTCCACCTTCGTATTCTTTGTCATGCATCTTTTGATCACATCGCGTACCGATCTGTACTAGCCCCCTACGGGTTGTAGCTACATCTATAACCGTACCAGGATACCATTTATGGTCTTTGTATAACACTTCAATCCTATCTTCGAGTTGAGCCCAATCTCTTGACTCCCTTGCTTCAACCTCGTCGATTCCGATGATGTGTATCAACCGGGTATTGGACATATCAATTCCTACATCACCACTTAATCTTAGCTGACCATCATTGAACGCAGAAGGAGGTTCTTTAACGATACCAAACTGTATTTTTCTGCGATAGTTGTCATCTGAAAGACCGAAAAGTATGCTGTGTTTATCCGCTTCTGAAAAAGGGCGACTCCCCATAGGATCATTAAGAGCGCTTTCTAATAGTTGTCTCTTAACTTCAGCTGCGACTTTTGGGTCACTAAGATCGGCTCCTTGTAAATGCTTTAATTCTTCAGGAAAATGCAACAGATTAACTCTTTCAGAATCTGTCAGACTGTCAGCCACAACTTCACTTAAAAATCCTGCTTGAGTCCGGTTTATTCCACTTTGTGACACTTCATGTTCCACCATCACAATATGTCCTTTCCTAACTTTCCTTAGGGTCTGATCCATCGGACACTGAGGATTTCCTCTCGAGTTCTCAAATTCATGAGGAGTATTCTCAGAGACTCGAAGCAATTCTCGTTCGGGGGTTTTCCCCGTTCTTCGTACAGCATCGTACAATTCAATTTGTTCGTCCAAAGGGAGATATGGAAAGGTCTGAAGTACCTGATCTGAAATATCTCCTTTTAAGTCTTTAATTGATCCAAGGAGACTAACATTAATCCATGGAGGAAGAGGACTATGTGTTGTCCTAGGAATAATTCTTCTGACTTTTCTGGCCGCCATCTTGTTATTAATATCATGAGAGACATCTATTTATTTCTTTCCGCCCTTGTCCTAACAACCATGACCCCAAAATCTTCTGATGAGGTTCGAGCCGATGTGATGCGCCGCTACAATAAAAATCCTGGTGAGTGGCGGGTTTGGGCTGGATTAGACGAGGATAAAAACTTTACCACCATCTTCATCAACAAGGGCAGGATGTGGGTCGTCAAGGATTTCCCCATTAATCCAGTGAAGTCGATTGGTGTGGGGTCAAAGATGAAGGCTGACGAGAATCTTGAAGTAGAATCTCCTCACACATTCGGTTTGCGCCCACTCAACCCAAATCAAGTGGAGGACTTAGTGAATGGGAGATTCGGTTCCGTTGGAGAGCTCCTTTCAGGCAAACCGATTTCTGAAGATGAGATCGCAGATCAGCCATTCATCCAGGGCCCCGTCTACATGCCAAACCAGCCGATAAAGTTCTCAACCAAACAACTGGAACTCGACGCAAAGATGCGAGCAGACCTCCAAAAGCTAATCGGAAAAAAGTACCCGGAATTCTTTAAATCCTACAGATAGCAACATGAAAGTCGGTTTTCTTATCAATCCAATCGCTGGAATGGGCGGCCGCGTCGGACTCAAGGGTACGGACGGTGTCCTCGATGAGGCGATCAGGAGGGGGGCGAAACCTGTCTCAGAAGAGCGGGCGAAAAAGGCTTTGGAAGATGTTACTCTTAAAAAAACCAAATTTCTCACTTCATCAAATGAGATGGGGGAAGAGATCCTAAAAGAAAGAAAAATACCGAACGTAAAGGTCATTCATTTCGTTAAGGGAAAAAGTTCCTCGCGTGATACAAAACAAACCAGTAAAAAATTCCTAAAGGAAAAAGTTGATTTGGTTCTGTTTTGCGGCGGAGACGGCACGGCAAGGGACGTATATTCCATTGTTGGCGATAAAGTTCCGATCCTTGGCATTCCCGCGGGCGTCAAGATGCACTCTAGCGTTTTTGCTGTCAGTCCCCAGGCCGCCGGCGAAATACTTATGGCCTTCGCTGAGGGTAAAGCAGCAATCGGGGACGGAGACGTCATGGACATCGACGAAGACGCGTTTCGAAAAAACAGGGTGAGTGCGAGGCTTTACGGAGTGGCTAAGACTCCGTTGTTCGGCGACCTTATCCAGGCCGGAAAATTAAGCTTTGCAGGATCAGGCGAGGAGGAATCGAAAAAAGGGATCACAAAGTTTGCATCAGAGTTCCTCCACGACGACGAGTTGGTGATTTTGGGTTCTGGCTCAACAGTCGCTTCAGTGGCAGAAAAATTAGGAGTCGAAAAGACTTTGTTGGGGGTTGATGTTTTAAAGGGTGGGAAAATTGTTGCGAAGGATGTCAACGAAAACCAGCTTCTTGAAATCCTAAAAAACGAAAAAAAGATCCAACTTCTCGTTTCCCCAATCGGGGCCCAAGGGTTCATTTTTGGGAGAGGAAACCAGCAGCTCAGTCCGAAGGTGCTGAAAAAGGTTGGATTAAAAAATATAATTATCCTTGCGACACCTGAAAAGATCGCGTCATTTGACTACCTAAGGGTAGACACGGGCGATGAAAAACTGGATAAGGAATTATCCGGTAGCCGACAAGTCGTGTGCGGTTACAGGATGGCGGCGAGAAAGGAAGTCGTGGGAGGAGCGTAGATGGAATTAGGGGGGATATTAATACTTTTTTGGATGGGTTTCTCCATCGGTTTGTCTGGTGCTCTAATTCCCGGCCCACTTCTAGTCTACACAATCAACGAGTCTTTGAGGAAGGGGAGGTGGACAGGATTGGTTGTTATACTCGGACATACGCTCGTGGAGGTTCTTGTGGTGCTTCTTTTCATCTATGGATTATTAGAGATCATAGATTCCACCACCATTTTCTCAACAGTCAGCATTCTTGGAGGAATCTTCCTTTTCTATACATCCTACGAGTTATTGAAGGAAGCAAACCTTGGCAAACCGGACCTTGAACTGAAAAAGAAGTTCGCTTATCCGACAGTAGTAGGGGGAATCCTCTTCACAGTTTTGAATCCTAGTTTCCCCTTGTGGTGGGTGACTGTTGGAAGTCGTATGCTCTTAGAAGGATTACGGCAGGCAGACATGCTTGGGGTCTGGGTGATAGTCGCAGGACACTGGCTCGCCGACTTCGGCTGGTACATCGCCGTCGGATTCACGGCCTCAAACCAAAAAGAAACACTAATGGAAAAAGGCTGGATAAAAACACTAAAAAAAGTAATGGCAGCATTCCTAACAGTGATAGGGGTATATTTCTTACTGTCTGGTCTGGTTTAGGCTTCAGGCTCCGCAGGAGCAAACGCTGGATTGGATCCAACAAAATCAAGGAATTTTGGATTAAGCTGGTAGAATGTCCCATAATCCCTTTGAATCCTTATAAGAATGGGGGGAATCTCCATTCCTCTAGTCTCGACGTCCACCTGTCCATCCGACCTAGCAGTTACAAAAGATACTTCCCCAGTTGTCGGATCGATCACAGTATAGTTATTTTGTAGACCAAGACTGTCATTGTCAGCTTTGGTCCTAGGCCTAGTCGTGAGATCCACTTTCCGTGGTATTGCCCCCTCGATCATCGCTCCTAGGTGGCCTGAAACGCTTTTAGGGTGGGGGAGTTCATCTCTGGTTCCCCGAGCAATTTCTCTAACCAAATCCATTAAGTCAACTGGTCGCATGGCCATTGGAACCGATATTGACATATTCGAGATCAACGCTCCAAGTTTTTTTATAGCTTCTCGGTCTTCTAAGCTTCTCTCCTCGAAGTAAACATCAACTGCATCAGTGAAATTTTTTGCTTGCGTTGTGCTATGGTAACTCTTAGATTCGACAATAGAAGCTGCTTTAACTTCTCTAGCCATATTATCTGGTTTATTTACTTGGTTTAGTTCTTCATCGAATTTTGGTTCTGACCCCAATGATTTGTATTCACTTGCTATCTGATAGTATCCTGTATCCGGTTGTACGAGTAATCCTTGGTCGACCATTAAGTGGAGGAGCGTATCTATTTTTGATTGTGTCTCTCCAATGACGTCTCTAAGATTGTGGATTGTCTCAAGTTTGGTGCAGTTTTCCATTTGGAGGCTGCACCGGGAAATTAGGTTTATCAGAGTTACTCGGTCCTGGAATGTGGTTAGCTCCCTGCTGGTTGGTTCGCCTTTCTCTCCTCTGAGGGTGTGTCTGAGTAATGCTTTGTGGATACTATCACTGACTTCAATCGGCAGGTCTTCGCTCACCGTTCTGTGGGGTCTTTGTCCTGCGCTGTATCCCCTCACTGATCCATACATGTTTGTCCTTCGTTTTGCTGCCATGAATTGGCTGGGGTAGGCGGCTTTTGGATAGTAGTCCGGGCGGAAGTATCTTGCCTGAAACCCATAGGACCCCACATCCAGTCGGGAGAGGATGTCTTCCTGGAGTAGGTCTCTCACTATTGCACCAAAGCTGGTTGAGGTCATTGGTTTTCCACTATTATCATGGAAAAGTGACATTTCTGTGTGTTCTCTGTCGTATGCAATGCAGTGGGTATACATATCGATCGGACTCATCATCTGGTTTTGTTGATTTGAGAGAAGCCTTGTGATTACCAAGGATTGTCTTCGTTTGAGGTCTCCCTTTTTTCCTCTCGCACCAATAAGTTCAATGTCTTCTTCAACTTGAGTCCTTTTTCCATCCTTGCTGAAGGCTAATGCTTCTGTGTTGTAGTTCTCGAACGCCTCTCGTCCGGTATGGAGGTATTCGATTTCTTCGTCCTTGTACAAGCTAAGCGGTATCTGGATATTTTGCCTTTCTCCAATGAGCTCTATTCCCCCTTTCCGCCTCAGATTTTCCACATCCCTTTGGAAGAATCTCCACCCCAGGTCTTCATGGCCTTCTTCTTTGTGACGGTAGATGTCGCCGAGGATCGGGTGCTTTTTCATCAATTCGTATATCTCCTGCACTGAAGCCATTCTTTCTTGCTCATCTCGCGATGGAATCAGGGTGCTCACTACCTTCATTATCTCTAATTCGGGGTACTCAAGACGTGCTTCAAGGCTGTTTAACGCGGTTCCCCTCAGCTCAAGGTAGTTAAGGCCCCCTACATATGGCGCAATCACTGGATCGATCTCCAGGGGATAACCGATCATTGGATTTGGGAAACTGAATCTTCGTGTTCCATAGGTTAATTCTATTTCGGGTCTTTCTCTCCAGCCAAATTTCGGACCAGCTCTCCTGGATGTAGAAGGTGATCTTGATTCTTCTAAGCTCACATCCGTTCGGGTGACATACGTCCTCCTACCCTCGAATACGACCGGACCATCGGTGATAGCCCTCTGGCATCTCGCAACTATTTCGCCTCTCTTAATTCTGGGCAAAGAGAAAAGCTGTGGGAGCATTGATATCTCTGGGTTGATGCCATCCTCGGAAAATCTCGTGATCTCCTTGAGGACATCCGGCTGCCCGAGCACCAACGCGCATTCCTCGCATGAGGTGAGCTTTTCAAGGAAGGTTTCAACGTATTTTGGGGGGACCGATTTGTCGAATGTTACCAGTTCCGCTAGGAAAGAAGGGTCAGTTAATCCTACCAAGGCCGAGGGTTGGGAGACCAGAGCCAATTTGTATGGTTCCACCAACTTCCTCTTATACATTTCACTCCTCTTACTTAGAAGCGATTCCTCGGCCGTTTTCATACGACTGATTATTGTGGAGGCTTTTTTGGTCAATGATCTAAACGTCTCGGGTGTCACGGAAAAAATGTCGGTGAGAACTTCTGCGGGAGTTGCCCCGTTGGGGAACCTCCTTTGATAGGGTCCGAATTTTTGTAGTGAAGAGTCTTGATGAATCCCGTGCAATAGGTTGGCAATCGAGATTGCCGCTTTGAAGTTTTCAGGTTTGGTATAGTCGTCTATTCCTTTGGGATGAGTTGCCATTGAGATGAAGAGCCTTGCTTTGAGGTCTGCATCGTCTTGGAGTTGAGGGGGTAGGTTCTGAAATGATGGTTTGATCTTTTGCTCGAACATTTCATCTAATGCATCCTTGTCCCCAAAGGAATCATAGACTCTTTCTACAGAGGATGCTATAGTCCCATTGGCACCTGAGAAGTAAGCTAGGATTTCGCCCTTTTTACTTGTGTCTCCATCAGTCACCACGGGAGATTCCTCTGGTGTCAGAAGCCCTGCTCCCACGAGGTCGGGTACGCTTGTGGGCGTGAGAGGAATTGAAGGAGCTCCTCCTTCAGCTAATCCTGGAGCCTCTGCGGCTCCTGGTCGCCCCCCAGTTGGCGATGCCGGTTCGTCTTTTCCGAAAGCGAATTCGTCAGTTAAATCTTCGACGTTTCTCGGGTTTGCATTTATTTTTTCGATTAAAGCACTAAGGGCTCCTCTCTTTCCCCCATCCTCTGTCAGTGCTTCAACAATAAAACTGATTGAGTCTGCATATTCTTTCCCTAGTTCAGGATGGTCTGCTCCGATTAATCCAATACGCGCAAGGTCGAGTTTATTTTGATCATCTCCTCCCAACACTTCAACTACTTTTGCGAGGAGTTGTGTGTCTTTGGCTTTTGTGAGTTTTTCCCATTGGATTTGGTTTCCTTCTTCTAAAAGAAATCCTCTAAGTTCGTGATTGGTTTCCAGTTTTGTTGGTTCAAGAAGTGCTGCAGCACTTGTTCGGAGTCCTGGATCGCTGATATTTCCGACAGAGAGCATCATATTGGCCAAAGGCCACGTGTCTTCCTTTCCTGCGTGTATGAACATCGAATCCACGAGTCCCAGATCTCCATGTCGGACCAAGGCGGCAAACTTCGCTGGCATATCTTCATCTGAAAGAAGGAAGCTCCTTCTGGGTTCGGCTTCTGTTAATTTTTCCGGATTGAAGAATTCTGCCATTTGCCCCCGGAATGTTTCGTCGCTTATCTCTGCAAGGCCTGCAGTCATCTGGGCGAGAGGGTAAGTTGTTGGTTTTCCTGCGTGGGTTAAAGTCAAAGGTAATAATTCGGGGGTTAATACGTGAAGGTTTTGGATAGTGTCTGGGGTTAGACGAGGATCTCTTGCCATGATCTTATCGACTATTTCTGTTTGAGGAGTTTCCCCACTCAAGTAGCCGGCGGCTGTGTCTAAAAGGTCGTCGGATACAAGTTTAGCCCAGTTCTCGGTTGTAACTCCTGCGCGCCAATCGCTTAGGTTGGGATTAGTGAATATTGCATCTCTTTTTTGTGCAAAATCAAGCGTGAGAGCTTCGCCTGCGGCAGGAAGCATTCTATCATAGATATCCCTTTCATGCTGTGTTAATCCGCCTTCTAGATCATAGCCAATTGCTCTTTTTGTGAGGTGTTTGAATCCGTCAGATCCTGTTTTGGTTGAAACAAGTCGGTCGGCTAGTTTTCCTTTCCTGTCCGCTTCACCCAATCCATTTATGGCAGTAACCTGGCCTACGTTCTCACTTATGAAATCTCCCCATCCATCTAGGACCCCGGAGTGAGCAGCGAGAGCTTTTGGGCTGGCTGCCAGAAGGAAGTTAAGAGAAGTTTCTCCTTCAGCTCCAGCATCATAAAGACCCATCCCCAACTCGAGGTAACTTTTCCGGATTTTTTCTCGGTCGGATCTTTCTGCGTCCTTGAGTTTGTCTCTGAGTTCAATCTCTTTATCTCGCTTCCCTTCAAGCCCCTTCAACCTTTTCCCCAAGGTTTTATTTACGTCATCCTCGGATCCTTGAGCGAGCACTTCACCAATTCCATCAAGGTAAGCTGCCCTAGTAAAAGTTAGATTGTGACCTGATTGTGTTCCCGAGGAAGTAATCCCTTTAAGATCAGAAAGATGAGTGATCAATGTCTCACTTTTCATGACAAATAGGATTCTTTTAGCGGCTTCCCCAGATCTATCTTTACCAAAGGTGGTATTTATGTGTTCGAGTGCAAACGCAAGGGCTCCTCCAGTCTGATCATCAATCATTCTTTTAGAAGTATCTTGGAATTTGTCTAGGTCGGCTTCGGTGCAGGTTTTAACAAAATCTGGATTAGCAACTGCGATCGTTTCAAGGGGGTGCCCTTTTTCAAATCGTTTCTGGATGCCTTCGATCAATTCTCTTCGCCGGGTTTCGAATTCGGCCTCCGAGGCTCTTTGAGCCATCTCTGCCTCATATCTTCTTTGTAATTCGGCTACACCCTCTGTTGTTCCCTTACCTAGGGCTCTTGTAATTTCGTCATCTGGGAAATGATTTGCGAGGAGGGAAATATTCTTATGAGTTTCGGGAGTGGCAGTACCTAAAAGTCTGGCGACCCCAAACTGCCCTTTTTCAATTGCATCAACGATTCTTGAGGCGACAGGAGCAGTGGGTGAATCCGAACCGCTAAGTTCTTTGATGCCTCCAGTCAGACCCCCTAGAGCGGTTGTTTTAGCCTGATCTCCTGATGCGAGAACAGTAAGCATTCGCCCTACAAGATCTGGTTGTTTTGGAGTTTGTTCTTTCATGATGGCGTTGGATTGATTTTTTTTGCTGTTCCTGCGAGCTCGATTATTGTTTGGGGATTATTCCACAACACTTCAAGGGTGTTTTCAGCCAATAAACGCTCCTGCCAATCAGGATTCGAAAACAGCCCGACGAACGATTGCACAGCCTCTTTTCCGTCCACCCCGTCCGTTTCAGCCGTTTTACCCCATAATTGGGTTATTCTTTTTAGGAACTTAT
>JBDREA010000140.1:0-37426 GCA_043820265.1 Candidatus Altarchaeota archaeon
CTTAAATACTGGTTTTCATAATCACTTGAGGAAGTCATTTATAATCTCCAAATAATCTATGGAGCAAACAGCTTCATAGATTGACCTCCTCAAAAATCAAGCATTTCTACAAAGCCAAAGTTTCATATTATATTGTAAAAAATGACCCGATTAGCTATCAAGGCCCTGGTAATTTACTTATTAATTGGTTCATTGTTTGTTGATGCTGAATTTGATTGTGCAGATTTTCCGGATGAAGACATAATTATCGTTTTGGATAAAATTGAGGAGGTTGCAGATTTCAGCGGATTACTTCATAATGCAATAATGCCACCAGGAATGGAAATAATTTCACAACGAGAAGTCTCAGATGAAGAATTTCAAAATTATCTGCTTGATATAGCACTACTACACGAAAAAGTATTTAAAGAAGGTTCGTTTCTAAACGCATATAGACAAGCAATTAGGAATCAAGATGGTGACTACATCGTAATATGGATAGAAACATATTCTTCAGAAGAAAACGTAAAAGAAGCATATGACAAACATGCTGCGCCATTTTTTAGTGAAATTAGAGGATTAAAAAGAAGATCAAAATTAGATGATCTAGGTGTTCAAGGAGTTCAATTATTATATTTTTCCGGCACTGAACAAGCAATATTTTATGATGACACAAAAGTATTTCAAATCTTAACCGAAGAAAGTGAAACTTCTTTTGATGATGTTCAAGCCTTAGTTAAGGTATACAGTAGCTTAGAATCCACCTTGAGTGTCAATCAAATCCATGAATGGAAGGCAAAAATTTGCAAATCGAATACTCCTCAATGCAACCAAAACCTATATTTCAATCCCAGCGCCCAGAGCTATAAGTTATTATCGTGTTTTACCAAATCTGGAAATTCGGATATTGAATGCCCAAAAGAAAGGATAAATGAATTTTCGAGTTCACTAGAGCTACCCTTTCCGTCATGTAAAGAAGGTAACATTATTAGCTTCAAGGTTGAGACTGACTCAATCTTTCCTATGGAGGGAAATTTTTGGTCACCTATAATATTACCACTACAAAGAACCTTCCCCGCGGAAAAGATTATCTATTCAATCACGGCCCCAAACAGTAAAAGAATTGTTTATGAATCGGATGAGAGTGTCCCCGCTGTGGTTGACTTGCATGATGGGATGAGAACTATAAAATGGGAAACAACAGATCAAGAACCGTTTGAGATTGAATCGTATATGCCCGATATCCGTCTAGCAATACCTCATGCCACCTATTCTTCAGTAACATACTGGACAGTTGCCGAACGTTGGATTACAAAAATCTTCGAGGAAAAAATCAAACCAGAAACAGTGAAATCAGAGGTGGATAAGATAACTCAAACGAAGGAGGAGAAACTTGAAATAGCAAAAGCATTATACGAAGAGGTTCGGGATACTGTACGATATGAAGATTCTGAGATCGGGTTCTCTACCGGTTACACTCCACATTCAAGTCAGAAGGTTTTAGAATATGGATTTGGAGACTGCAAGGATAAATCTGTACTTCTAACATCCATGTTAAGAGCAGCCGACATAGAAGCATACGTGGCTCTTGTAAGTCATAAAAAAGTTAATAAGGAAGTGCCAAATATTGCTGAATTCTACCATGCCATTACTATTGCACATATAGATGGAGAACCCCATTGGATGGATGCAACATGTGAACTGTGTCCCTTTAGTTATCTTCCTCCTTCTGAACAGGAGGTTGAAGTGCTTGTTCTTGGGGACGCTGAGGAGAGATTTGTAACGACTCCCATCATGAATAAAGATAAAAACAGAATTGAAGAGACAAATTATACTGTCAAATTAAATGAGGATGGCACGGCTGATATTCATATAGACAGCTACTCAACAGGCATTGAAGCCCTCACCAGTCTAGATGCAGTAAAGGACTCCGTCGAGGAAAAAGAGATAAAAAAGGAATTTGAAGATATACTTCAAGTTGTTTGCAATGATTACGTAATCAAGAATTATGAAATGGATTCCATAGCAGATGACCAAGAATTTTTGATCCACATCGAATTAAACTGTTCCGATTTTGCTGAAAAATCAAAGAATTCATTATCCTTTAGGATCAGACAGTACAACTTTTTTAAACCAATAATAGAAGACGATAAAAGGGAATTTCCACTTGACATCGATTTCAATAAAAAATACCTGACAAATACTGATGTTGATGTCCCCGAGGGTTATATGGTGGATGTATTACCTCAAGATTTGGCTCGAAAACAACACTTCGCAAAATTCGATTTTTCATCAGCTAAAAATGAAAATAGGCTAAAATTTTCATCAATAATTGATATAACAGAGAGTATGATTCCAGTAGATGGTTTTAACGATTTTAAAGGGTTTTTTACTGAATTGAACGGAATTGAAAATATAGTTGTCTTACAAAAAGAAGACACATATCAACAGGAATCTAAAGTGAATGAACCTGAAATAGATCAACCAACTGTAACGGACACAAACAATAAAGCTGAAATACCCTCGAAATCTAATGATTCCAAAGGTATAAATTACCTCTGGATTCTAGGTCCGATAGGATTAATAATCCTTCTAGCGATTGTGTTCACCTTAGGAAAGAAATCGAATAGATAATTTAGAATATCATTACGAATCCACCATCTCATAGTTACCGATTTGGATTATCCTGTATAATATATCTCTTAGATTACATGGTGGAATTGAACCTTTGAGTTTAAGTTCGACGGTAAACCTCAACGTTTTTTTCCTCATTTTGTCGTTGTTGTTACATTATATTTCTGGGGGTCGATTCCCGTGTCGTATGTCCATTCTTGGTTGAGAGGGGAGTAGAGGTAGTATCCTTGAGTGGGCTTGGTTTTTGTCATGTAATGGAGTGGTCCCTGGATTTCTTGGCCGTAGCTGAATGCGGGAGGGAGAGGTGGTCTTGTCTGCGCATATTCCGTGTAGGTGTGGACGAGCCATCCGTTATGGTAGGGCTCCTCTAATGCAAAAACGGGGTCCCAACCATAAACGCTTGAGAAGACCAGGCCTTCAAATGCTTTGTCAAAGGAGGCGGGTTTTTCGCCGAGATAAGACAAAAGATTCCAACCCGCAAGAAGGGATACGTTTCTCTTAGGGTCAGGTATTCGTCCATTAAGCGAAAACGAGGAATTCTCGAGAACGTGTATCCAGTAGCCCCTGTCCAGTTCGAAATCTCTGAGGTTTCCGCTCCCGTTCTTTAAGTGGACTTCCCAGCACAAATCGATGTTCTCCTTTTGGTTGCACAGTTCAGGCCGAAAAGAATAGACGACGCTAAAGTTCACGTCCCCTAATACAACACTCATGTTTGAATCATTAAGCAATAGAGGTATGCCTATGAGATTCCAGCCCCTAAAAAGTATAATCTCCGGGCTCTGGAATTCTGCTTCAACCGGGGAAGTCTCGCTTCTTCTAGGACCGCCTATCTTTTCGCCAGCCTCCATTTGGGCTACTCCGACACATTCCCCCAAGGGGATTTTCGAAGAAAGGGTGAAGTCGGCGAGAAAATACGCCATCAAGATCACGACCAACCCCATCAGGCAGTAAAGCATCCTGTTCTTCGATTGGATTCCTTCATCTGAAAAACTCTCTTTGGTTGTGAACTTGTATCCAAAAAACATAGCTGAAAGGAGGAGTATAGCCGGAAGTAAGACGAATAATCCGAGGGTGAGAAAGCAGGCAGCAGAGCTTGGAGCCTCAGAGAACTGGGCCAAAGCAGAGGAAGGCAAGATTATGAAGATAAATGGAAGAGAAAAAACACCTATGCGAATCCTAGGCCAAGCATCCATCCTACGAAGCGCCGAATTATACAGTTTTATGATCCCGTCGGCGCTTCGGGACGCGAACAAGCCCTTTGGGCTCGTTGCGCGTGGGAAGCCTTTGGCTTTCCCACGTCACAAGTCCGCTTTGCGGACTTGTTGATACCTTAATAATTGTAAATATAATTGATAAAGAGGAGGTCTGAAGGTGAAAAAAGAAACCGTTTTCGGGGTAATCGGGCATCCAATCGCCCACAGCATGTCGCCTGCTATGCACAATGCTGTGTTCGAAGAGTTGGATTTGGGTTACCGATATGAAAAGTTTGATGTTGCCCCAAATGATTTGAAAAAAAGAATCGGGGACTTCCAGAAAGAAGGTTTTCTCGGCTTAAACGTCACAATACCGCACAAGGTCGAAGTCAGAAACTTCCTTACCGAATCAAGTCAGGAAGCGAATGTCATAGGCGCCGTGAACACCATAAAATTCGAAGGGAAAAAGGTCATTGGATACAATACTGACGGGATTGGATGCGTCGCCGCTCTTAGAGAATCTGGTGTCAAACTCGCAGACCAAAACGTATTAGTCCTCGGCGCAGGGGGAGCTGGAAGAGCGATCGTGGCCCAATGCCTCTTTGAGAAAGCTTGTGTAGCAGTAACAGACTATCTATCCAAAAAAGCTTACAACCTTGCAATCCAGCTCTCAGAAAAGGCGGGAGGCATAGCGATCGCCGTAGAAAACGATAGTGCCACCTTAAAGCCGATAATAGAAAAGACTGATGTTCTAATCAACGCGTCGCCTGTCGGCATGCATCCGAACGTCGCCGAAACCCCCATAGACCCAAAACTCCTGCACGAAGACCTGACTGTGATGGACATCATCTATAATCCCCTTGAAACCAGTCTTCTAAGGCAGGCGAAAGCCGCAGGGTGTGCGACCGTCGACGGACTTGGGATGTTCGTGCACCAGGGAGCGGCTTCGCTGAAGATCTGGCTCGGAATCGACGCGCCGATTGAAGTGATGAGGAAGACGGTTGAAAAGCACCTTAAAGAAGGTATAGTGGAGGACAACAATATCTAAATTAAATTTCTTGTCCTCCAATACTCTGAAAACAGCAAAGCTGTTTCGCTTGGAATGGCAGAGCCGTTCCAGCGCACAAATTCACATAATTGAATTTAGTGTCGCGCGCAAGGAGCTAAAAACTCTTTAGCGTAATTGAGGCCATACTTCGACCCATAAATACCTAAAAAAGTATGGCCTCAACTATATTTAAACCTGGCCTTCCTAAAAAAATACATGAAAACCTTAACCTTTTCCATCGTGGCATTGATGCTTCTTTCAGGTTTTGCCAGTGCTCAAGAAGAGACCACTGCAGTGATGAACGCGATAAGCACTATACTCTGCGTAATCGTCAACCTCCTCATATACATCGCAGGAGGAGTCGCAATGGTCGTTATCGTAATGAACGGCATCAAGTGGACTGCGTCATCAGATGACCCAGGCGCCAGAAAACAAGCCAAACAGGGAATCGTCCACGCAATCATCGGCTTACTGCTTTCTATGCTGGCGATCCTTCTTGTCACCACAGTCATTGGCGCAGGAAACATCATGGGATACGCAGTCATCGAAGGTTGCGGATAGAAAAAAACGATTCCGCTGCGCCGGTTGACTGGATTGGTCAGAGAATAGGATTGCACAGGAGAGTTAGATTCCCTTGAATTTCTCAAGTGCCCCTGCAAGTTCCGTGCAGCTCTTCGCTTTTTCCTCAAGGGGGATACCTTCCATTACCGCATCAACTGCCTGCCTTAAGGCCTTGGCTCCGGCAAAAGTGCCGTCGGGGTGGCCGTGGACGCCGCCGCCAGCCTGGATAACGAGGTCTTTTCCGAGAATGTCAATGAGGGTAGGAATGTGTCCTTGGTGAAGACCGCCCGATGAGACTGGAAGAGTGGATTTGATGTCTCCCCATGATTGTGGGACTATGCCTAGGGCGTCGTCTCTTTCGACTTCTTTTTGGGTCATACCGCGATAGATGGCTTTGACCTCTTCTTCTCCGCCTTCCATCTTTCCGACGACTGTACCTATGTGTAGCTGGTCCATGCCGACGAGCCGGTACATCTTTGCGAGCGCATACATTGTGATGCCGTGGTCTTTTGTTCGGGTGAGGGCTGCGTGCATCGCCCGGTGGGCGTGGAACACTAGACCGAAGTTGCGTTTTCTAAGGGTTTGTAGGACGGGGTATCCGAGGATGACGACGTCGACCATCAGGTAGCGTCCGCCCTGGCTTTTCACCCAGTCGGCGCGCTCAAACATTTCGTCGACTTCTCCTGTGATGTTTGCCATGTAGACTTTGATCTCTCCGGTCTCGGATTCGGCCTTGTCGCGGGCGGCGAGGGTTTCTGTTACGCGGTCTCGGAAGGGATTGAATCCCTGGTCTGTCAGGTTTTCGTCGTCTTTTACGACGTCGCAGCCCCCCGCCCAGCTGTCGTATGCGACTTTGGCGTGCTTTTTCGTGGGTAGGCCGACTTTGGGTTTGATGATTGTTCCGACCAATGGGCGCTCCTTTATCTTTGTGAGCTTTCTAATGCCTTCGATGCCATAGGCCGGACCGGGGTATTGTTTTACGACCTTCTCGGGAAATCCAATGTCTAAAAGTCGGAGTTTCTGCAAAGCCTTCATTCCGTAGATGTTTCCTGCGACAGATGCGAGAATGCCGCCGATGCTCGTCACCTCGAAGAGATCGAGGGGGTAGGCGACCTCTATTAGGCCTTTTTTCTCGTTGAGGAGGTAGATGTGTGGGCGTAACTTTTTGGCTGCCTCCGGGTCTTCTGTTGCGATGTCGGTCCAGGTTCCGATGCTCGATTCCCCTGTGAGCATGTTGGCGACCTTTTCAAAGGAGATTCCCTTTGAAGGCTCTACATAATATCGTAGGATCAGGTCGTCTCCCTTGGTTACGTAGTCTTCTTCGACGTATGTGTCAGCATAGAATGGCATTTTATATTACTCCCTTTGTTGATGGGATCTTTTTTCCCGTTATTTGCACTGCTTGTTTTAGCGCTTTTGCCAGTGCCTTGAACGTCGCCTCGACCTTGTGGTGGTCGTTTTTTCCAGTTACTTCGATGTTCAAGTTGAATTTGCCGTTGACTGCGAACGATTCGAGGAAGTGTTCGATGTTTTCCTTTGAGACGTCTCCGACTTTTTTATCGTCAAAGTCGCTGAATGGGAGCTCGATCACTGCGTAAGGCCGCCCTGATAAGTCAACAGAGACTGTGGCTTTGGATTCATCCATTGGGGCGATGAAGTAGCCCATCCGCTCGATGCCTCGTTTGTCGCCCAGTGCCTGTTGGATTCCTTCTCCAAGACATATCCCCAAGTCTTCTACGAGGTGGTGGTCGTCGATTTCAACGTCACCTTTGGCTACAATCTTTAAATCGAATCCGCTGTGCTTCGCGAACGATTCAAGCATGTGATTTAAGAATTTAAGCGGGGTCCCCACAGTTCCAATGCCTTCTCCATCGAGGTTTAGCTCCAACTCGATCTCGGTCTCCTTAGTCTTACGATTGATCTTTGCAGTACGAGGCATCTTAACTCTAAAAATACAATTAGAAAGAAAAGAATTTAAAAGGAGAAAACAAGTCCTTCGATTCATTTAAAAAAAAGATGGTGGAAAAATCCTAAATAACCACTAAGAATAACTGCTAAAGAGACTGAAAAGGGAGGAAAAATTTAAAAGGTTATTGAAGTCTTATTTCTTCTTCTTGGATCCAACTTTTCCGTCTGCTGGGTTAACTCCCGTATCATCAGGTGCTTTCATTAGTTCCATGAGCTCAAGCTGTTGTTGTGTTGTTCTCCCAGTTAGAACATTGGGGCGTTCGGAACCTCCTGCACCACCCGCTCTTGCTTTTTTTCCAAATAAATCTTCTGCAGCCTCTCTGAGGGCTTGTCGTTGTTGAGCTGCGGTTGGTCTTTGTTTCACCATCATCAATCACCTGTCACATTTCTAGGAAAAACAAATTTAAATACCTGTAAAACAGCTCTCATGAAGGCGTAAAGGCATCTCCAATCCCATTTTTATCGGCGGAAATCAGAATATATAATGAAATGGTATGGAAATTTTTTAGAAAAAGAGAATCTAAATTACCCCCGCCAATGGAGTCGACTCGCCCACCTGGAGATTCGGCTGAGGCATTATACAGGATACCGGATAATGTTTGTGGAGGAGATGATGCAGGTACTCCTGACGAGGTTACAGAGAGCCCTGGACAAATCGTTCGACCAGGTGACAGTGTAACAGAATCTGGAAAAATAATAAGAAAGAGAGGTAGGAAGTAACCTATCCTTTCGCTGCTTTCACAGTGTTTCTTTAAGAATATTTTTCTTGATTATTTTTCTTACTTCAACTCCACGATGTAAACTACTGCCGGTCATTAGACGGGCAGCATTATAAGCTTGACCGGCAGTAGTTACACGTGAGAGTCGGCTTTGCCGACTCTGCGCCCTAAGGTTGCTATTAGGCAACCTTGGGCACAGGAATCACTTTGTGATTCCTAGTGCGCAAGAACGCGCAGCGTTCTTAGCGGGCAGGTTTTCCACACAATAGATCAATAGACTGGTGGAAAACCTCGCGTCTTGACTTGTCCGTCTTGTGTGCCGACGTAGAGTTTGTCTTGTTCTGCTGCGACTGAGTTGGTTGCCTTCGCTGTGACTTGATGTGTTATAACAGCCGAAGTTTTTTTAGTCCTTGTCTTGTCGAGAGTGTTTTTATTTGCTCGATTTTCTGGAGTTCTTTGTCTCCTGTGACAAGGAAGTCGCAGTATGCTTTTTGTGCGCCGATTAGGACTGGCAGGTCTTTTTTATCGTTTAGTAGGTGGTTGTGTTTTTTTATTTCTTTTTTGGATGGATTTGGATGGATGACGAGGAGGTCGTGGAGGATGGCAATTAGTTCTTCTAGCTCTTGGGATTCGAGTTTGAACAGTGGTTTATGAAGTGTTTTCTCGACTTCGGATAGGACATATCGGTTGGTATGAAGTTGGCATAGGCTCAAGCGTCCTGCTTCAAGTAGCTGTGATTCGAGTCCGGGGAAAAGCAGCCCGGAGACGAGGGTGTTTGCGTCGATAAAGAATTTAAGCATAATTTTCACGCCATGTTTCACGGGATGCTGCCTCAACTGCATCCAAGGCTTTCTTTTTTGTTACGCCGCTTTTTTTGATCTTTTCGCGTACGCGGTTCAAGACATCGAGTTGGAGTTTCAATTTTCGTACGACAATGGCGTTGCCGACTTCGTCGAATTCCAGGAAATCTTCTTTTTCGAGGGAAAGTTTTTTTCTGATTTCAGCGGGGATAGTGATCTGACCCGCAGACGTAATTTTGCTAATGTAGGTCATTTTTCATAAGAACTAAGGATTCCTTAGTTAAAAATCTATTAGGTTTCCGCAGGCTTTACCGTGTTTTTTTAAGATGTTTTTCTTGATTATTTTTCTTGCTTTAACTCCACGATCTTGACTTGTCCGTCTTGTGTGCCGACGTATAGGTTGTCTTGGTCTGCTGCGACTGAGTTGGTTGCCTTCGCTGCTATCTTGATTTTTCTTTGGATTTTCATCGGCTGGGGTTGGTTGACGTTGATTTTTCCCGCTTGGGCGACGACGCCCGATGCAAAGCAGAGGTAGATGTGGGTTTGGTCGAGAGCTATGGATTCTATTGAGTTGGTGCGGGAATGGGAGCGGGAAACAAGTTTCTTTTTGGCTTTGTTCCAGATAACAAGCATATCACCTTGTGCGGAGTAGAGGGCAAGTTGATCGACTGCCAGGCTTGTGATGGGCTTTGTGTGGCCTTTGAGTCTGCCGACCAGCTTTAAGTCGGTTTTTCGCCAGACCTTTATCGAGTTATCGTCTGCGCCAGAGTAGAGGTAGTCTTTGTCGACTGCGATAGGGGCCTGAAGTCCGTCTGCTGTTGTCTCTTTGTAGCACACCCAAGCCCATTTGTCCCATAGCGTTATCTTGTTGGGGCCGGTTATCGCGTAGATGAATTTTTCGTCTAAAGCTAATCCGTTTGTCTCGCAGCAGTAGTCATCTATCATTTTTAAGAGGGTTCTTTTTTGTTTGTCCCAGACCTTGATGGAGTTGTCTGATGGCGAGGCGGTGTAGAGTTGGCGCTCATCGGCTGCTAGAGAAGAGACGATGAGGGGGTGGGCGTCTAATACCTGTGATTTTTCCTGGGCTTCGGACCTTGGCACCCCACTCTTGGCTACAGATTCTTCGGCTTTGGCTTCAGGCACTTCGACTTTTTCTTGGACTTTTTCCTCGAGTTTCTCGACGTCGACTATCTGGTCGCAGAACTGCGTGATGGCGTCAAGCACCGCCTTGTTTAACGTCTTTTCAACAGACATGATGATGCCTTTAAGCTTGAACATTTTGATTTTCCCGTACATGAAATGGCTGAACTTCGCTACCGAACCGGCGTTGTTGTAGATGCTGATTGTGGAGAGGCTGTCGAGAAACAGGAAGGCCTTCTCGTCTTTGGGCAGCTGGGTTATGGCGTTCGAGATGGAGACCGCGATGCCGGTCAAATCCTTGGGGGATCCGACGTAGATCGTCCTTTTCGCGGAGGTGTTTCCTCCCACCATCCGGGTGACGCAGTCCACGAAAAAGAATTTGTCTGTGGGGATCCCTGCGGCTTCGAATTCCTCAACTAACTCGTCTCTGGGTTTGTTGAAGGTCACATAGATGCCGTTCAATCCCTCAGATACGGAAAGATAGTGAAGCAGCTGTTCGTTGAACTCGGAGTATCTAGCAGGGGAAACAGTGAATAGTACGATGGAGTTTTCGGTGAGATTGCCAATCACCTGCTCGAGTGTCTCTAGTGTTCCCATTTTTATTTCTGTTCTGACAAAATTGAATGCATACATAAAAATATAATATATTACTATGAATCTCGTGCTTATCAACGTTTACCTGGCCTTGGTTGGAGCGATACTCGTCTTTTCCACAACCATCTACCATATACAAAAAACTTCATCAATCCGTAAGAGGTTCACCGGCCTGTTGAACCGGCTTTTTTTCAACATGATGGTCACCACACTAATCATCATGATCTTTGCCCAGTTTTTCTTTTTGGGCGTAATTATCCTTCACATCACCCAGCAGCTTCCCAAGGAGACCTTGGAGTTTGAGTCTCTCTGGGAGACCCTGATGATACTGACGGTCTTCATCCTCTTTATCTGGCGGCTTCAGATAATGAAGACAATGGAACTTATGGCCCAAGAATACAGCTTCCTCCCAGACGAAGGAGATCAAGTTAAAGATGAAGCAGGCGAAGAGGTTAAGGAAAGCAGCTTGGATGATATTCCTGAGAGCGGGTAGAAAGCAGAGCAAGGAAAATAGAGATTACTGGTGGGCCGCCTTCACCGTGTTTTTCAGTAGTTGCACTGCGCTTTCTTGTGTGGGCCAGGCTGATAGTCCGCAGTCTGGTCCGATGTATTTGATTCGGTCGCCGAATGAGTCGGTGGCTTTTTTTATGCGTTTTTTTATGATTTTTGGACTTTCTAATTCGTTTACAAGCTTCCCCAACTTTCCCTTGTCTTTCCAGACGTCGACTCCGGTTTTCAGCTTGTAGTCTGATGCGAGTCCGAAGATGTTTGTTCTTGCTACACCTACTCGGAGAAACTTGTCTTCGTTTTCCAGCTGTTTTTTATCGAAGGCTTCGAGGTTTTTCGGATCTTCTGCGGATTCGACTCCGATGACGTTGATCCCTGCGACGTCAAATACTCTGTCAACGGAAACTGACGAGTGAAGGTGTAGCTGAACATCAAGGTTTTTTGCCGGTTTGACGGCACTCATCCACGCAGCCACAAGGTCTTCGTCATCTAAGACCATGTTGGGTTGAAATCCGAGGCCGGGTTCGTCGATGCTCACAGTCGAGGTCTCGATGTACTTTGTGTTTGTTATCGAGTTTGCAAGAAACCTCCCCACGCTTTCGCTAAGGTTTCTTAGAAGCCCCCCGTCAACCAGGGGTCCGACGGAAGCAAAATGAAGTTCAAGTGGGCCGGTCACGCACACGCGAAGTTTGACTTTCTCGCCTGTTTTTTCAAAGTGTTCTTTCGCCGGAGCTTCAAGGTATCGAAGTTCGGGTAAAACCGCTTTGTCTTTTTTCACTACCCAAGGATGATCCTCCTCGTAGAATCCGTCGATTACATCCATAAACGAGGAGATCATGTCCCTGAACTGTGGGAAAGTGACTACATCAAGTCCGGAGGCGATCTTTTTTCTGAAGGATTCCTCGACGACTTCTTTAAAGAGTTCCTCATCCTTTGCGCTTTCGCCAAGAGCAATTTTCCCTCCGAGCCCATCGATCCATTCTCTTTCCAAGTCCTGGGGCAAGGGAAAACTTCCGATGTCGTCGACTAAAAACGCCATGACAATAGTGAATTAGCAGAGTAATTATTTAATGTCGGGGTAATCAGTAGACAAGAAAGGACAGATATGAAATCTATCTTAATATCTCTTCGACCTTGATTTTGAAAATCAGGGTTTCCCCTGCTAGTGGGTGGTTGTAGTCGAGTGTGAAGTTTTCTTCGCCAATGTCCCTTATAACAGCGTAGCCTATTGGCGTTGGCACTGGCACTCCTTCCTCTAATCCAATGAGGGTGACTGTCAGGTTTTCCTCTCCCGGCTCTATCCTTGCTTGCCCGAATTCTGTCGGTACGACGAGGGGTTCGTCAATCTCGTTTCGCACCAAGACGTGTGACTCGTTGATCTGTAAAACGGTCATGTTCCAGGATGCGTCAGGGAATTGAAACACTTGTCCTATATAAGGTGCGTCCTCGATTATTTGTGTCACTATCTCAATTGGCACGCTTTCTTCCCTTGGAACCGATTTCGACAGAGGCTGAACAATCCTCTTTAAGGGGTCGATTTGTCCATAGGCTTGCGCAGGTGATAGAGTGACGGTTTTTTCTTGCCCCACCTCTAAGCCGATGAATGCATCCTCTAAACCTTTGATCAACTGCCCTGAGCCGACTTTCGCTGAAATTGGGTTGTATTGCCTTTGTGGGTTATAGATTCCGACTTCCTGGGCGTACATGGGATCTGAGGTGTCAAATACTGTGCCGTTCAGATAGCTTCCGGCATACGAGATCTTGACTAAGTCACCTGTCTGGATTGTCTGGCTTTTTATGATGAAATCGGGGAGTCCTTTCGTCTGTCCGGTATCCGGGGAGCTGATCATCGATTTGATGACGAATCCGGTAACTAATATTAGGACTAGAAGTATTACCAGATTCATAATCCTTTTCATGTCGAATTCTATGACTATGTCCTTGGACTTTGTTTCGTCCTCTTGCTTCGGCTTTTTTCTTGAAACGGGTTTCTTCGTTTTTTCTTCCATCATAAAAACAGATTAGAAAAAGGGTTTCTGATTATAAATATGTGTGAGTTATAGCTTATCTGTTTTTTTTGTGATATCGAGGATTAGGATGGAAAAAGTAGGTGTTTTAGCGGTATGTTACGGATCAAGAGGGGCTGCGTGGGTGGATGCGCTATCTAGGAGCCAAGGTTATGAAGTTGACTTCTACATTGCAGACAAGCAGAGAAATCCCTTCAATGTGGGATTGGCGAAGGAGCATGCTGTGATCAACGATCTCTCTGTTGCGGCCATCGTCGATTTTGCGAAAAAGCACAGGGGAAAAATCGATTTCGCGGTGGTCGGTCCCGAAGGTCCTATAATCGCTGGAGTGCGTGACGAGCTTGAAGCAAAACTCAACATCCCAACGGTTTGTCCCACAAAAAAATTCGCGTTGGAAGAAAGCAAGGTGGCTCAAAGGGAGCTCTTTTCTGAGGCTTACCCTGATGCCAATCCCAGGTTCAAGGTCTTTAGGCCATCTTCTGATGGAAGCGTTTCCGAGGTAAAATCCAAGGTTTTTAGCTGGCTTGACGAACTCGAAAACGATGTCGCAGTCAAACCCGATAGGCCTGGCTACGGGAAGGGAGTTGGTGTCTGGGGGGATCATTTCAAATCGAGGGAGGACATCTGGGAGCACTTCACAACCATCTATCCCCAAGACTCTGTCATCATCGAGGAGAAGGTCGACGGGCAGGAGTCGTCCTTTCAATGCTTCACTGATGGTAAACATCTCGTGGTAATGCCTGAAACGAGGGATTACAAACGCGCATTCGACGAAGACGTTGGCCCTAACACTGGGGGAATGGGCTGCTACAGCGACGTCGGAGGAAAACTCCCATTCATGACCAAAAAGGACAGGGAACTTGAAGAAGAGATGGTACAGGGTTTGTTTGATCATTTAAGATCGGGTGGAACTGAAGATGGACTTCGCGGAATCAGCTTCTACGTCGCCTTCATTCACACATCCACTGGTCCTAAAATCCTTGAAATCAACTCTAGAGGGGGCGACCCCGAGATCCAAAACGTCATGACCTTGATCGACGACGACCTCGTCGAGGCCTGCTTTAAGATGATCGACGGGGACTTGACAAAAATGTCGTTTAAGGACAAGGCAACTGTGCTAACTTACAAGGTCCCCTACACTTACGGCGGCTTCGATAAGGTCTTCCCGGAAAAAGTCGTGAAAAATACACTTGGAACGCCTGTGGATCTTTCTGCTATCAATGGATTAAAGAAAAAATACGAGGGAGAGTTCTTCTGCTACCCAGGCTCAATGGAGCTTCGAGCAGACGGACTCAATTATGCACTGAAGAGCAGGGCAGTAAGTGTCATCGCTCAGGGAGAGTCTATCGAAGAAGCTCGGCAAAAGAGTCTTGAAGGGATCAAGGAAATCAAGGGTGGAGGCCTCTGGAGCAGAGGAGACATCGCATCCAAAGAGCACATACAAAAAAGCGTTGAGCATATGAAGCGGCTTAGGGGATGACGCGCTTATTTTTAGACGTTCATATGTTTTGCTGATGGAGTCTGCAGTCGGCATCGTCGCGTTGATAGTCGCGGGGGGCATTATTTCGCTTGAACTCGGAATATCCACCGCCATCCTCGAGATAGTCGCAGGTGTCGTCGGAAGCAACTTCCTCCACCTCCACGACATCCCCTGGCTCGACTTCCTCGCCAACTTCGGCCTACTGGGCATCATGTTCTTTGCGGGATTTGAGACCGACGTCAACATCATAAGAAGATACCTGAGCCACAGCCTCGCCATCGCGCTGGCTTCCTTTCTCACCCCCTTTATCTCAACCTTCATTCTCGCGTATTACATTCTCGGCCTCTCCACTATAGGATCGCTTCTTGTTGGCATCGGCATGTCGACGACTTCGCTCGCCCTCGTCTTCCCATACCTCAAAGGAGAGGGACTCCTCGATCGAAACGAAGGCCAGGCACTCCTTGCCGCCGCCATGTTCGTCGACGTCTTCTCCATGGTGTCGCTGTCTCTTCTCGCTTCGGGATTCGACACATACAGCATCGGCTTCCTTGTTATGCTTGTTCCAGCGTTCTTTGTGTTACCCCATGTTGGCCACTGGCTCTTTGACCGCTATGAGGAGAACGCCGTCGAACTCGAACTCCGATTCATCCTATTGTGCCTCGTGGCGCTCTCGTTTCTCTCGGAACACGCAGGCATCCACGCAGCCATCCTTGCTTATGCCTCAGGCATAGTCCTTGCTCGCCTATTTGTTGGTCGCGAAGAGCTAGAACAAAAGCTTCGGGGCATCACCTTCGGTTTCCTCGGGCCCGTCTTCTTCTTCAACGCCGGCTACCGCATGAATCTCACAGCCGTAACCTTTGGAACAATAGAGGCCTTTCTAGCTTTAACCGTCGTGGCATTTAGCGCAAAATACGTTGGCACACGGTGGAGTGTAAAAAGGATACTGGGGCGAGGAAGCAGGCTTTCAGGTCTCTTTTTTAACTTCCGCCTGTCCTTTGGGATAGTCACCGCCCTTTTAGGTTTCGAACTTGGTTTTATCGACCAGACAATTTACACTGCATTGCTTGGCACCATCCTCGCAACAAGCATTATTAGCAGCTTCTTTTTGAAGATAACTCCCACCGAGACCTTCTATTTTCCGGGTCCCCGTTGGTTTGGAAAGCAGAAAAGATATAACTTAAGCGACAAGTAGGTTTGTTGATGCCCAAGAGGTTTGGAATGTATACCCTGTGTTCTCTTTTGTGCAATGTATTTCTTCTGCCTAATTAATTTTTTCCACTATGAGTTTGGTCCCGTCGACTGCTACGACTTTGACTTTTTCACCTTTAGCTATGGTTTCGTTCCCTTTGGTTACTGCCTTCCACTCCTGGCTTTGTGCGCGAATACGCCCTGTATCTTCGACTCCATCGATTGCTTCCAATACAACTGCAGTTTCGCCTACATAGGAGTAGACCCCTGATTCACCCTTTGATTTTCCCATGAATTTTTCGGCGAGGGGACGGGCGAACAGTAGGGATAGTGCAGATATCACGCATGCAGCAAATATTTGTATCGCAACAGATGCTCCAAGATATGCTAAAAGCGCCGCCACGAGAGCCCCGAAGCTTATGAAGGCCAGATAGAAGGTTGTCGACAACAACTCGCCAATCATCAATACAACAGCGATTGCCACCCATATGTAGAGTAGTTCCATTTCAATCAAAGCCTCCAGTCGGTCATCTTAACTAGTTCGTCGATGGGCATATCTTCTTTTGGTTTTTTCTTCTTTTCCTTTGTTGTAGCGGTATCATGTGCTTGCCTGAATTGAGCCGTCTTTAAATCATCGGATGGTTTCTTTTTTGGTTCAGATATTTTTCCAGTTGGGATTCCGTCGAGTCCGAGGACGTTTAGGACCTGGGAACCTGAGGGGATGACGTATTTTGTGTTGTTCATCAGCGATTCCTGGATGACTTCAAGCTTCTTAAAAGCCTCGGGGCGTTCAAGAAAGAATTTGGTGGCAGACTCCGATACCCGTTTAATGGCTTCGGCCTTAGCCTCAGCTGTCAATGTGACCGCCTTGGCTCGTCCTTCTGCTTCAAGTATATCCATCTGCCTTGTTCCCTCGGCTGTGAGGATCTTGGACGCCTTATCTCCTTCGGCCCTTAAGATGGCGGATTTCTTGTCTCCGTCAGCTTCTAGGATCATAGCTCTCTTAATCCTTTCAGCTTTCATCTGGCGGCTCATTGCCTCGGTGATGTCGTGTGGGGGGTCGATTTTTTGTAGCTCAACACGGGTTATCTTGACTCCCCATGGATCGGTGGCTTTATCCAGGATGCTTGCAAGCCTTTTGTTGATTGTGTCTCGGCTTGTAAGTGACTCGTCGAGTTCAAGCTCTCCAATGAGGTCTCTGAGGTTGGTTTTAGCTAGTTTAGTTGCTGCAATCCTGAAGTTTTCAATGTTGTAGGTGACCTTCATAGGATCAGTCACCATATAGTAGATGATGGCGTCCACAATTACCACTACGTTGTCTTTGGTTATGACCTCCTGGGGCTCTACGTCTACAACGTGTTCACGCATGTTGATAAAGATCATGCGGTCAAAAAACGGCAAGATTATTGAAAGACCTGGAGTTGCTGTGCGATGATAACGCCCAAGCCTCTCGATGAGTCCGCGTTCGTGCTGCCTTACAATCTTTACAGACATTGAAAGCAGGATAAACACGAAAAAAACCAAAGCAACTAAAAATATCCCTAAACCAAACAATTCAGCCATTATACCATCAACCTCCATAAACCCCAAAAGAATATATGGAATCAATTAGTAGAGTTAATTAAAAAATCAGATTTATACGTCTCTTCCTATTTCTTCATTTATGCACTGGGCGGACGAGTTTGCTGAAAAGCTGATTTCAAAGGGGAAAACTCACGTTATCGCTACAGGTACATCGATCTCAGGCATCCCGCACGTAGGCAACGCATCCGATGTTATCAGGGGAGACGCGGTCAGAAAGGCTTTGGATGAAAAGGGGGCTGATGTCACTCTCATCTGGATAGCCGATGATTCTGACCCGTTCAGAAAAGTGCCGAAAGGATTCGAGTCTCTTAAGGAATATCTTGGCTTTCCAGTTCACGACATCCCCGATCCATTGGATTGTCACAGCTCCTTTGTCGAGCATTTCGTATCCCCATTTCTTGACGACCTCCATTCCTTTGGAGTAACTCCTGGGAATTTTTCGGGCACCCAGATGTACAGAAAGCAGGAGCTGCTCTCCGAGGTTAGGATTGCGCTGGAAAAAAGAAAAGAAATCGCAGAGATACTAAACAAGTTCCGAACCACACCCCTTCCCGCCAACTTTATCCCCTGGAATCCAATCTGCGAGAAATGCAAAAAGATCTCGACTACAAGACCTACAAAAGTAGAAATAGATATTGTCAGCTATGTCTGCGAAGACACGGATGTGGCCGGAGGCGGAGTACAAGGCTGCGGACACGAGGGGGCAAGCGACATAAAAAAGGGATTGGGGAAGATGCCCTGGAGAGTCGAGTGGGCCGCCAGGTGGCACAGGTTCAAGGTGACATGCGAGCCCTTCGGAAAAGAGCACGCAACAGCAGGTGGAAGCTACGACGGATCAAAGCTCATAAGTGAAAAGATCTTTGACTGGCCTGCTCCAATGCCAGTAATCTATGAGTTTTTCACATTGAACGGAGCCAAGATCTCAAGTTCAGCTGGGAACGTAGTCACATTGTCCGATTGGTTAAAGATAGCCGAACCTGAAGTATTGAAGTATTTCATGTACAAGCGACTCCAAAAGCAGCGAGACATAGTATTGGGAAAGATCTCAAATCTTACCGATGAATACGACGAAGCAGAACAGGTGTTCTTCGATCTAATCGAAGGAGAAGAAAAACTGAAGAGGCACTACCTCTTAAGCCAGGTTGGAAAGCCAAAAAAGCTTCTTGTTCCGTTTACGTTATGCGCTGTACTCGCCCAACTGATACCTGATCTGAAAATCGAAAAAATCAAAAAAAGGCTTAGTCGTTCGGGCTATGACGGATTCGATGAAGATCGCCTAGTAAAAAGACTTACCCTAGCAAAAAACTGGCTCAACCAACATGGACCAGACTATCTCAAGTTCACTTTGATAGATGATCAAGAGGCAGAAAAAAGAAGAGGTGAATTAGATGATCTCCAAAGAAAGGGGCTTGCACTATTAATCCCCGAACTCGGAAAAGACCTAAAGGCAAAAGACCTCCACAAACAGATCTATGAGACCGCCCGAAGCCTGGATTTAGCCCCCCCGATGCTTTTTTCTGCGATATATCAGGTTCTCATCGGAATGGATAGGGGACCTAAGGCAGCCATGTTTCTTCTGAGCCTTGAGCTTGAATTTCTCGAGAAGCGATTTTCAGATTGAATGAGAGGCATTCATTTATATTTTCTTAGGGCAATTCTTATACAATTGAGGTTCTATGGTGGTAGGGGACAAAGAAAAAACTATTAGGGATCTTAGGGAAGGCCTAAAAGATCTGAAAAGGGAGCTGCAATCCACAAGAGACTTGATAGACAAACACATGGAAAAAAACAAAAAAGTTGAATCTCACATAATCAATGTCCAGCACATCCAAAACAAGACCTCAAACAAGTGGAAGGATTTCCTTTCCTCAAAGGAAGGGCAGGCGTGGATAAACACCTACAGACTCCTCAGGGAAAAAGGGGATTCGTCGGATACGATAAAACAAAAGCTTGTTGCAAGAGGCAACAACCCAAAACAGGTTGAGGCACTCTTGGATGCGCTTGAGAAGGTGACAGTTAAGTGAATTATCAGCTCACAGAAAAAATAATTTTGTAAACCAAAAAGAAGTTGGGGAAAACATTTCAAATAGATAGGTGAGAAAAAACATGTTTCAGGCAACAATAAACGATGTCAAATCATTTCGGGATAGCATTGAAGCCATAGCAGTGCTCATAGACGAGGGAACGTTCCAGATAGATAAGAACGGTATCAGTCTTAGAGCCATGGATCCAAGCCAGATTGCTCTTGTGGACCTCTTGATGCCTCCCTCCGCCTTCGAAGAGTTCAAAGCTGATGAGCCAACGACCTTGGGGATAGATTTCACCGAACTTTCTAAGATCTGTAAAAGAGCCCACCCGGAAGACAAAATCGATTTGAGCTTGAATTCCAGGCTAAAAATAATATTCAAGGGCAAGACCACCAGGGAATACAATATCTCCATAATTGATTCGACATCTAATCCCCCAAAGGAGCCAAACATTGAGTTCACAGCCCAAGTGAAGATCGGAGCACCAATCATAAAGGAAACCTTAAAGGACGCAGAACTTGTAAGCAACCATGTGGCAATCAAAGTC
The DNA here is from genome assembly GCA_043820265.1 of Candidatus Altarchaeota archaeon. Classification (GTDB taxonomy): domain Archaea; phylum Altiarchaeota; class Altiarchaeia; order IMC4; family JBDREA01; genus JBDREA01. The sequence goes on from JBDREA010000140.1 coordinate 19,997, forward strand.
GATAAAGACGGTTTAACAGTTTCAAGCGATGGAGACACTGGTTCAGTGAACATCCAGATACCTGACGAAAACATCCTTTCAAAGGAAGTCACAGAGGATTCCAGGTCAGTGTTCTCCCTCAATCACCTGGACAATCTATTGAAGGCTGCAGATGCCACAAGCCTCGTATCGATGAGCTTGAAGACGGATTCCCCGATGAAGCTGGAGTACGCAATCGGAGAGGGCCGGGTTATCTATTTCCTTGCGCCAAGAATAGAAAGTGTATAGATTCGCAGGCTGGATTTTTCGCCGAGGATTAGTCATTATTACAGTGATTTTTTTATTCCATTTACTGCTAGGATTTCTTGCCGTTATTCTGGGTGGGGGCTTTTCCTTTGGAGCATCATCAGCTGAAAGGTATATAATCCATAAACTCGGCGGAAAGGAAACCAGATATTCCTTCAGTGGTGCCCCAGGCGACTACGCAGACGATTTCTGCGTCCAAGTCTGCGAAGTTTGTATTTTGGATTGCTATCCGACTGAGAATCTCGAAATCAGATGCGCAGACTTGGATTGCATCCTAAAGACCAAAAAAGGCCAGACAATGCTGACAAAAGAATCCAGAGCCTGGCAGGCAGCCTGGGATCTGGTGATATTGGACAACGTTACTCTTTTTTGCACAAACGAAAAGGGGAAGATTTTCTGCTACGGTAGATCCCCCATGTCAGAAAAACTATCCTACGACCGAGAACTTCCAAAAGAGATATTGACAAACACAGATTAGAGTTTATTGATTGATTCTTTTTCTGATTGAATCCTTCTAGCCTCCTCGGTTGGGGAGTAGGAACAGGCCCCCTTGTAAAAAAAGTAGTCGCATAAAAAGCAGCAATTATCTTGTTTGACGCAGAACTTATGGGCTTGGCATCGAGTGCAGCATTTAATGGGTTTGGGCATTTTATTGTTTTTTCACGTATGAGACGATGCTCTCAAAGAGCATCCTCCCGTCGCCAAATTCTTTTTTCGGCTTCCGGGTCCAGTCGCTCGTCAAAATGTTTTCCATCACACGTTCGGGGTGAGGCATCATCCCAAGAACGTTGCGCTCAGGATTGCAGATGCCTGCGATGTCAGAAAGCGACCCGCTTGGATTCCAGGGGAACTCTCCTTTGGCGCTGCTTCCGTCTGGCTTACAGTATCGAAAGACTATCTGGTCGTTTTCAGTAAGCTCCTTTAATCTTTGCTGGTTTTTTGAGCCGAAGGTCAGCCGACCTTCGCCGTTGGCGACAGGAACCTGGAGGACCGCGCCTTCTTTGATCTTTTCTGTAAAGGGGGTCTTTGACGCATGAGTTATGTAGGTCGGACGGCACTGAAAGCCTTTAAGGTTGTTTGCAAGAGCGGCTTGGGGAGTTTTACTTATACCCTTAAAACCCGGTAAAAGTCCTAGCTCGATAAGTATCTGGAAACCGTTGCATACCCCACCAACAATCCGGCCTTCGTTTACGAATTCGTTGAGTTCTATTCCGAGTTTGCTCTTCATCCTCGCAGCAAATATCGCGCCCGCCCGAACATAGTCTCCAGCACTCCATCCGCCGGGGATCATCAAGACGTCATAGTCGAAAAGTTTTCTGACTCTCTCAGCTGAGCAATCCTTTGTCAACTGCTTTAGATGAACATGTTCGGCCTCAAAACCGACAGATAAAAAAGCTTGAAGCATTTCTTCTTCGCAGTTCGTCCCCTCGATTCTCAGGATCGCGGCCTTCATTTGTCCAACTCGCTTGTAAGGCTTCCCTCCCATTCTCCCCTGAGCTCTGTGAGGCTCAGATCAAGAGTGAGCATGCCATCTTGGATTTTTATCCTCTTATCTGAGCTGAATTTTCCAATCAATGTGGGGGAAAGTTTTTTCTCCACGACCTTTTCGTTTTTAGGATCGACTTCAATCAACCATCTACCATTTGACTCTGAAAACAATTTATAGTCCGTCCTCAGATCGCCAAGTCCGTTGAGCTCGATCCCAGCCCCAAGGTCTCCCCCAAAGCACATCTCAGCCAGAGCTACTGCAAGACCGCCGCCCGATATATCGTGACAGCTTTGGATATAACCAACATCCATCAAATCCAATAGACCTTCCACTTTTGTCTTCAGTAACTCAAGTTCTACTCGAGGAACCTTCCCGCCAGATAGGCCCAACTGAGCATAGTATTCTGATCCTCCAAGTTCTTTTTTTGTTTCACCCACAAGATAGATGAGGTTTCCCGCATTCTTAGCGTCCGAAGTTACTGCCTTCCTGACGTCTTCGATTATTCCGACTCCTAGAACAGTGGGCGTTGGAGCAATCGGGCCGGTCACTCCCTCATTGTAGAGGCTCACATTTCCTGAGACAAAAGGTAATCCAAGAGATCTAGCGACATAGGTCAAACCCTCGCAGGCTTTTGCTAAGTCGGCCATCCTATCCGGTTTTTCAGGGTTTCCAAAATTGAGATTGTCGGCAAGTGAGTGAGGCCTTGCACCGACTGAGGTAAGATTCCTCACGACCTCCTCGACGGCCGATGCTGAACCCCAGTAGGGATCTTGAGCACACATTTTTGGATTAATGTCTGAGGTAATGGCTAAACCCTTAAAGCTATCTTTTAGAGGCTTCAAGATTGCGGCGTCTCCGTGGGTCTGCTTATTGATCACTCCCTGCATTGGAGAAATCACAGTTTGTGCGCGGACCTGGTGGTCGTAACGTCTTATTATCGATTCTCGGCTTCCGATGTTAGAAGAAGATAAAACCTTCATTATCGCTTCAACCAGGTCGGGCATCTCGAATTCTGGATCTGATTCGTCCCGACTAACATACTTCATCGGTCTTTCGTATTGTACACCAGATATCAGAAATTCTAGATCTAGGCAGAGAATTTGCTTCCCTTTCCAAGTCGCCCTAATCTTATTTGATTCCTCCACCTTTCCGACAACACACGCGGGAACATCCCAGAAATCAAATATCTCAAGTACGGCATCAACATTTTTTGGTGAAACAGAAAGCATCATCCTCTCCTGAGACTCGCTAACCCAGATCTCCCAGGGAGAGATGCCCTCCTCTTTTAGAGGGATTTTATCGACTTCGATAACCCCTCCAAGACCTGCAGCGTAAGCCATCTCCGCTGAAACACAAGATAGTCCCCCACCTCCGAAGTCCTTCATTCCCGTTAAAAGGCCTTTCTCGTTTGCTTCAAGGCAAGCATGCATCAGTGGCTCCTTCATTATCGCGTAACCAAGCTGCACAGCGGGCATATCTGACTCCTCGCTTTCCGCATGGAGCTCAGCTGACGCAAAGGTTACTCCGTGGATCCCGTCTCTGCCCGTTTTTCCTCCTGCAAGGATGTACACGTCCCCAACTGCCCCTACCCGGCTGTGAACCAGTAATTTCTTATCCAGGATTCCCAGGCATCCAACGTTCACAAGGCAGTTTGTGAGATAACTCTCATCGAAAGCCACCATTCCCCCAACCGTGGGAATCCCAACCCTGTTGCCATAGGCGGCGATGCCTGCCACCACACCGTCAAAGAGGTAGCGGGGATGCTTTGTCCCCTCAGGCAGCTTTTTTTCCGGGTAATCAAGTGGGCCAAAGAACAATGGATCCACGAGAGCTATTGGTTGAGCTCCCATACAGATAACATCTCTGAGGATCCCTCCGATTCCAGTAGCAGCACCTCCATAAGGATCGAGTGCGCTCGGGTGGTTATGGGATTCAAGAGCCAATACATAGGCGTGATCTTCGTCGAAGTCGACGACTCCTGCGTCTTCACTGATCACGCAGATGTTTTGGGGGGCCTTGATCGAAAAGACCGTGTCTTTAAGCACTGGTTTGCTGGATTTATAGCAGCAGTGCTCGCTCCAGCTTTGGGCGAACGCTTCGAGTTCGATATCCGTTGGATTTCTTTTCTCTTTTTTGAAATAGTCCCTAATCTGCACTATTTCGTCTTTGCTCAATGCAAGGCTTCTATCGATTGAAAGCTTTTCTAATTCCTCGGCCGGACAAGATAGGATATCAAGTTCAAAGACGTCAATATCGTCGGCTAACTTCTCATAAGTTACACTCACTTGACCACCTTAAGGCTGAAGTCCTGAATAACTGGATTAGCCAGAAGTCTTTTGCCTGCATCATCCATTATCTGCAGCGCCTCCTTTTCTGAGGCAGCAGTTACCGTGACCTCATACACCTGCACAGTCGAAACCTTGATCGCCGCATATCCAAGCAACTTCAAAGACTTAGCAACAGTCTCACCTTCCGCATCCACAACCCCCTTTTTATAGGAGATTCTCACCTCAACTCTCACATCCATGATTCAACCACCAAAATAAAAGAAAAATAAGAAGAAAGATATGAGTAAAGAAATAAAAAAGAAAAAAGTATGCTAGCTTAAACGGCTTCAAGCCAGCTTTTGTATTTTTTGTCTTTTCCTGCAACGACTTCGAAGAATTTGTCTTGAAGTTTCTTCGTTATGGGGCCGGGCTTTCCGATTTCGATTGTGTCAATTTGTCTGATCGGTGTGAGTTCTGCCGCTGTCCCTGTGAAGAATGCTTCGTCTGCGCTCCCAAGCATGTCCCGTGAGATGTCGCATTCCTTGAATTCAATGTCCATGTCTTTTGCAAGCGTTATAACACTCTGTCTTGTAATACCCGCAAGGATCGAAGAGCTCTCTGTTGGCGTCTTTAAGACTCCGTCTTTTACGATGAAGAGGTTTTCTCCGGGGCCTTCGCTGACCAATCCCCTCACATCAAGTAGGATCGCCTCGTCGTATCCCGCATCAAGGCTTTCGAGCTTGGCTAATATGCTATTGATGTATGCGCCTGTAGCCTTCGCTTTTGGTGGTAAGATGTTTGGTTCAATCCTTCTTATGGAGGAAATCTTAACCTTGATACCATTTTTCAAACCCTCTTCGCCGAGGTATGTTCCCCACGGCCAGACGGCAATGGCTGCTTCAACCGGTGCTTTCAATGGATTCAAGCCCATTTCACCATAACCGCGCCAAACAATCGGTCTGATGTAGCAGGCGTCGAGTTTGTTGGCGGAGATCAACTTCTTGGTCGCAGCAACCAGCTCATCAACTTTGTAAGGCATCGGCATAGAATACAGTTTAGCCGAATTTTCAAGCCGTTTCATGTGCTCGGTGAGCCGGAAGACCGCGGGCCCGCTACTCGTTTTATAGCAGCGGATGCCTTCAAGACTCCGCTTCCATAGTGTAGGGCGTGCGTTAAAACGTGGATTTTCGCATCCTTCCATTTTACGAGTTCTCCGTTCATCCAGATAAACTCGACTTCCTGAATGGGCATAATAAATCACCTTCGTAGAGCAGTATTTAGGTTTAATAAGAATAAAAAAAGGATGGTGTTCAGATTATGAATTCGTTTTCTCCTCTTCGGATGACCACTCCCTGTCCATGAACGACCGAGCCTATCACTCTGAGTTTGTGTTTTTCGCCGTATTCCGCCATGATTTTTTCGGTTGTCTGAGGGTTTGCGATTATCGTGAATCCGATTCCCATGTTAAAGGTCCGATGCATTTCCTCGTCTGACACTTCGCCAAGTTCCTGGATCTTTTTGAATATCATCATTGGTTCGGGGAGGTTGTCTAGGAGAAATCCTAGTTCTGTGAGACGCGTCATCTTCTTGAATCCGCTTCCTGTGATGTGGGCTAATCCGCTGACCTTGTATTTATCTATGATTTCGAGGACTTCGGCGACGTAGATGCGTGTAGGGGTGAGGATCTTCATCCACATGTTTTTTGGTAGCACCTTTCTTGCCAGGGTCAAGCCGTTCGAGTGGATTCCGCTTGAAGGAAACCCGATTACTTTGTCGCCGACCTGAATGTTTTTTCCTGTGATTATCTTGTCTTTTGCTACGATTCCGATTGATGCGCCTGCAAGATCGAATCCGTCGTTGTCCAATCCAGTTATCACATCAGGTAGAGAGGCTGTCTCTCCTCCGACGATGGCGATGCGGGATTGCTTGGCCCCCTCGTATAGGCCTACTGAAATCTCCTTTGATAGGTCGTCGTTTGTGTCCTGCATGGCAAGGTAGTCTACTAGGGCGATGGGTTCGGCCCCAACGCAGATGAGGTCGTTTACGTTCATTGCGATTAAGTCTATGCCGATTGTATCGTATTTTTTCAGTTCTTGTGCGACAAGCACTTTTGAGCCTACTCCGTCGTTTGTGAAGGCTAGGGCGAAGGAGCCGAGATCGATGAGGTTGGCGTATCCGCCGATGTTTACCATGACTTTTCCGACTCTCCCCTCCCTGTTAGCGAAGGTCTTTTGGATCCAGGACTTCATACCTTTGATTGCCTGGTCTTCTTTTCTGATATCTACTCCAGCTTTCGCATAAGTCATCTCGGCCATTTTTTATGGTTGAAATAGTGGGAGAGAGAGGATAAAAATCAATGTATAGCGAATAGCACTAAAGGTGAGTGATAATCTCATGCTATTCGATACACTAGGTAGCTGAAAGCTACCTGTGTAGGAAAACATCTTCGCTGTTTTCCATATATTGAATCGCCTCATAGACCTAATTTTGCTGCGATTCACTATAGTTTTAATAGGGATTCTTGAAGTTCTGTCAGATTTTCAACTATTATGTCTGGGTCCTCTTTTTCGAGCTTTTCTTTGGTATGGATTCCCCAGGTGACGGCTATCGAGGGCATTCCAGCGGCCTTGGCTGCCTTGATATCTTCCACCATGTCCCCAACGTATATGCATTTATCCGGTTTAACCGAAAGGTGGGAGGAAGCCAAAAACAGAGGTTTAGGGGAGGGTTTGACTTCATGGCAGTCTTCGTAGGCGACGACTGTGTTGAACGCATAAAGTAGGTGGTGCTTTTGGAGTTCTTCGGTTATCTTGATCTTTGGAGCAGACGAAACGATCCCCAGGCTGTAGTCGTGAGGTAGCTCACAGATCAATTCTTCGACTCCAGAAAAAAGCCCGAGGGAATTAGTTTTAACTTGCCTCTCATCCCATCTTTTTATAAGGAGTTCTTCGTGTGCGAAGAGCCCCATCTCGGGAAGCACCGTCCGCCAGTCATTTCGCATCTTTAGCTGAAAATCCAATCTGCTCCACACAGGCACACCCACCTCGGCCATAACTTCCTGGTAGGTCTCAACCATGAAATCAAAGACGTCAAAGAGGACTCCATCCCAGTCGAAAAGAATCGCCTTTAATGTCATTTTATATCAAGTTCTAATCAAGTCTATCGCGAGCGCTGCGCTCCAGCTGAAGTCTTTTCCTCCAAGTCCTTCGCCTGTGTTTGGGTTGAAGTATTCCCTGAAGCCTGCGTTTTCTATGAGACTAATAGTTTTTTGTTTTAAGGTTTCCGCCTCTTCATTGAATCCATAATTCCTGAGTCCCTCGATGATGAACCAATTCACGTTTATCCAGACTGGTCCGCGCCAGTAGTTGATCGGGTCAAACGATTTTTCTGTGGGAGGTGTTGTGGGGATAGGGTGAGGAGCATAGAATTCATTTTTGTTGAGGAGGTGTTCTTCGACGAGGGATTTAGCCTGTTTTTTTGAGGGGATGTTTGCGTAGAGGGGGAGAAGGGAGACAAAGGATTTTGTTTTTATGAGTCGGTCTTCTCGGATGTCGAGATCAAAGTATAATCCATTTTCTTCATCCCACAACTTTTCGTTCATCGCCTCTTTTGTTTGATTAGCCCAGTTCACAAACATTCTTTCGTCTTCTTTTTCACCTAACAACCCTGCAATTTTCGCCAATGCATTATTCGATTTGGACCAGACAGTATTCATAAGGCAGTCGTATACTACGAAAGGGGAGTGATTGAAAATCTTTTTAAGGTCGTAATCCCATTCCCTGTATTTTTCTATGAGATAATAGTTACGAAGGTAGAACTCCCGATTGGGTCTTTGGTCTTTTGAAACGTAGTGGTCTGTTTCTAGTTTTTTATCCGCAAGTTCTGCGACACTTGGAGAAATTTTTTCTTGGGGAATTGAATTGAGGATCTTATCCCAGACAGGTAAGTTGTCCAGACCGGTTTCATCCGGATGGCAGGTGAAAAAGAGTCCAGTGTCAAGAGGATCTCGTTTTTCTTTTATCCAATAGTGGAATTTTTTGATGAATGAATATGTTTTTTCGAGGAACTTTATTCCCTCATTTCTTGGAGGGGCATTTTCATAGACTCGAAGGACCGCATCAGCTATGATTGGGGGTTGAGTTATTCCTGTCGTTTTTGCATTCCTTCCTGACACCCCCTCAGTCTGCCACCACCGCCAGTCGGGAAAATAATCTAGGGTTTGATCCTCGCTGAATCTAATGTGAGGAATCATTCCGTTTTTCCACTGACCTTCCTTAAGCGAGAGAATCTCCTGGCACGCTCGAGGCCAGTCCACATGAGATAATCCAATCGCAATAAAACAGGAATCCCACAACCACTGATGAGGATAAAGCCCTGACGCAGGCCTGGTCCAACTGCCGCAGTCATTATCTTTTAGAACCTGATGTACCCGATCAACCAATTCCATTATTTCTTTTTTTCGAAAGCCTCCTTTGGGCAGTTTGTTACACATATCAAGCATTCAGTGCATTTTTCTTTGTCGACTATTGGCAACCCCACACATTCTTGGCCGATTGCAATCTGAGGGCATAGAGGAATCATCGGACAATGATGGTTCTGAGGGCACTTGTAAGAGTCGACTGTTATCATGATACTTTCTCTTTAAATTTATTTCGATCATATACTTTTATTATGGTAAAGAAAAAACTTCAAAAGGGTATACAAGAAGATATCGAAGAAGTAGAACAAATTCTAAAAAGTAATTGGAATGGATTCGGAATCCTCTCGGGAGTTAAGGAAAAATTTAAGCGCGATCAGGCAGATGGTCTCAGATATTGAATGTGTAAATTAAAGTCCTATTTCTGAATTGATGCAGAATCCATTGAGTTTGAAAAGAACCTCTTTAAGTATTTCTCCGGCTGCTCAGTCAGGGTGTATTCGAAGTCGGCTGGGAAGCATTTTGAGTAGTTTTTCCATGCGAAGCGTTCGTCTAAAAGTATTATCGCGCCTTTGTCGGTTTCGCTTCTGATGCCCCTTCCTGCCGCTTGAAGTGCCCGGTTCATTGCTGGATAGATGTATCCATAATCCCAGCCTCGTTCAAATTTAAAGTCGTAGTATTCTATGAGGCTTTGGGTGACAAGATCCGGTCTTTCAAGGGGTAATCCGACGATTACGACTGCGTCTAGGAGGTTGTCTGCGTAATCCACTCCTTCGCTCAGGCTTCCGGCCTGGACCGCGAACAATACACCCCCTCCTGATTGTTCTAGGCCTATGAGGCGTTGGTGCAGCTTTCTGCGCTCAGATTTCCCCATGCCCTGGCGTTCGATTAGTGGCTCCTTTTTTAGGAGGGGTAGAGAGTCGGAAAGAAGAGAATAGATCGTATCCAATAAAAAATATGAAGGAAAGAACACTGCGCAGTTTCCGGGCACAGAAGAGAGGATCTTCGCTATGACTACACAGTATTTTTTATACATGTAGTCGCTTCGTTTTGTGAATTTCGTCGTCAAACCAGGAACCAGAAGTACTAGCTTGTTTTCTTTCGGGAAAGGCGATTCATAAGTGCGAAGCAGTGTCCTATTTTCAGGTATCCCAAGGACGTCTGCGTACATGTCCAATGGGTGAAGTGTGCCGCTCATAAGGATGGATGAATGGACTTGTTCGAAGAGCTCTTTTGTCACAAGCGAAGGATCCAGGCACTTATAGGATAACGTGAAATGCTCGTCTCTTTTAAGGATTCTGACGTATCCGAGGTCAACTCCCGCCCAAGATGAAAAAAAAGTACCCACAGACTTCGCGTAGCTTCTGTACCGGTTGGGGATGGAGAGGACTTCTTCGCCTAAGTCGTCTATAGAATCTGAGAATTCTTGGTATCTTTGACCTGTCTTTTCCTCGACGGCATCTATGAACTCTTCTGCTTGGATGGTTTTTTCTTGCCCGGGCAGCAATTTTTTCCCGTTGAAGCGCAGTAACTTAGAAACGTTTATTAAGTCTTCGGCCAGGTTTTCGTATCCTAAAACCTTCGCTTCTCGCACCGCCTGCTTAAGAGAGTATTCGGTCAGGTTCACGCTCATGATGGACCGTATTCGTTCGGGCAGGTTGTGGGCTTCGTCGCAGATGAGGATGACATCCTCCAATTTTTTATCGAGTCGGTGGAGGAAGGCTTCTCGAATCGTCGGCTGAAACAGGTGAAAGTAGTCCCCTATAATGACGTCCGCTTTCTTGGCGGCCTCAATGCAGACTTCGTAGGGGCAGAGCTTTTTTTCGCTGCACTCCAATAGTATTTTTTCGTTGTGAAGTGGGCTTCCTCGGACCTCTGATACAACATCCTTCATCGCCTGGGTAAGCTTGCCTTTTATCCGGACATTATTATAGAAATGACATACTTCGTCCTTCTTTTGTTTTCTGCAGAACTCATGAAACTCCCAGGAATCCAGATCCTGGACTTTGTGAAGGCACATCCACTGCTTGCCGATAAAGTCCACAACCGAAAAACTTATCTCAAATTTCCGCTGAATTCTTTTAAGGGTATCCACGACTATGACGTGTTGGGTGTGCTTTGGTGTAAGAAAAAAGACGGTTTTTCCGCTTTTTTTAGAAAAAGACAATGCCGGAGCCAGCACAGCCACGGTTTTTCCAATGCCTGTAGGCGCATGAGCTATCAAATGCTTGGCTTTTGAAAGAACCCCTTGTGAGTCACTGAACAGCTCCTTCTGTCCTTTTCTAATCTGTTCGAACGGAAAAAAGTCCCTTTTTAGCATAAATCCAACCCAAAGCTTTATTTTCTCTACATGTATAGTCGAGGGCATAACTTCCTGGACTTGTATCAGGGATTTATGTCCTCGAATATGTCGAAGGACATAAAAAAATATGTCTAATTTATTATGTCCTTCGCCACAATATGTGACTGGTGAGGTATTAATGCTGCTCTTAGACACGGTCTTTTTTATGCTCCATTTGACGTGGATATTTCTCAGCCTGGGCACCTTAATAATTCTACCAGGATACTGCTTGAGCAAGGTTATGTATCCGAAAAACAGGCTCTCCTTTTTGGAGCGAAGCGCGTTTTCAATCGCCTTAAGCGTCACAGCCGTACCTTTAACAGTTCTTTTTTTGAACTATTTTTTGAATATAAAGATAAGCGTTGAAAGCATCATAGCCAGCCTTCTTTTGATAATATTGCCGAGTATCGGGATATATTTCCTTGAGATGCATATACTTAGGAGAATGGAGGAATCGGGTAAAAGACAAAAGAGGATTTTAACAGGTTTAGGAGAATAATGCAAAGGATCCAAAACAAATAAAATGTCAAAGCAAATTGAGGTTTCAGGGTGAAGGAACAAAAAGGATCTGGCCACATTGTATCAATCGGGTTCGCTTTGTTGGTGTTTTTGCTCGTATTATTCCTCTATTTGGCATATGCTACTGTAGCGGAAAATGTCACCATCGATTCCGATAGATCCCTTTATACTCCAGGGGATACTGCCGTCTTTAGCTCGGAGCTGAACTTTTCGGGCAGAGCCCTAAATATTACATTATCCATCAACGGCTCAGACCTTGACATCAATTGCTCACTGCCCTTGCTTTCTGAAGGAGACTACTTCACGTATGGGGAATGTGGATTAGATGTAATCTTGCGTGTTCCGCCTGGCCACGGAGGAGGTTTAGGCTACAGCAGTGGATTGACCGAGCTTAACTACTCGATTAACTGGACTATTCCCATCCCAAGGGTGGGGGGAATTTACTGTGCTTCGATTAGTGTATGGGATTTTCCGGGAGGCGAACTTCTGCTCATAAACTCAACATGTTTTAACATAACCGGAACAGACCTGACACCTCCTGTGATTAGTAATGAACACCCATCCAACAATTCATTCACAACCGATAGAAGAGCACCCATCACAGCTTCAATGTATGACGACGAAAGCGGGGTTGACATCAATACGCTCTCAATACTCCTTGATGGAACCAACATAACATCTCAGACAATAAAGACGACTTCGTTTTTCATCTATAACCCAACCACAGATTACGGCGAAGGACGCCACACCATCAATGTCAGCGTGGCAGACCAGATAGGAAACATGATGACTGAACCCTACGTTTGGTCCTTTGTCGTGGACACTGTTTCACCCATATTAATTGAGCAGACCCCGGATGAAGGAGACCTAATCCCAAATGCCGTCGGCCAAAGGTTCACGCTCAGATACACAGAAGCAAACCCGAAAACGGTGAGACTCTACTATAAGGGACCAAACCAACAGTTCTACAACTACGAAGACTTGAGCTGGTGTGATGGAGGAACAAACGAGACCTGCACCATCAACCTCGACCTCAGAGGATACGATCCAGGCGACGAACTGCTTTACTACTTTTTGATGATTGATGAGGTATCGCATATCGCATCCTTTATCCCCTACAATGTGACCATCATGTATTCTGCGCCCCCGGATGTTGTGATAAACGAGTTCCTGGCTGTTCCCCGCCCAGGAGAGCAGGAATTCATAGAGCTCTATGCCTACAACAACGTTGACTTATCGGGCTGGGAGCTGGACGATGAACAAATGGCAGGTTCAACCCCTTATACCATCCCGAATGGAACCTCCATTTCAGCAGGGGAATTCAAGGTGTTCTACGGCAACATAACGGGAGTCGTATTAGACGATGACGAAGACGATGTGAGGTTACTTAACGCTTCAGGTTCCCTGATAGACATTATCAGTTACTCAATCACGCAAACCGAGAATATTTCTACATGCCTATATCCTGATGGAAACGGAGACGTCAACAACTGCACTCCGACGCCCGGCTCATCCAACATACCTCTGACAGGAATTTTCTGCACCCAAAATATTACTGTCTATGCCGGATGGAATCTCTTCAGCTTCTCATGCAACAACACCGTTGGGGTTTCTAGTTCCTTTGAGGCACCAACTGAAATCCCCTCCTCAGAGGTTGTGCCGGCAAGCAGAAGAAGGTCTGCAAGAAGAGATTACACGAAAGATTCAGAGAAGACCTCCTGCAACGACGGCCTGTTAAACCACGGAGAAACAGGCCTGGACTGCGGGGGACCGTGCCCGCTATGCCCCGGGCAAACCACCTCAACTACAGTCACCTCAACCAGCTCCTCAACCACAATAAATCCCACAACAACAGTAGCAGCTATGACTACAAGCGCAATCACTTCCACCACCACCGAGGTATTGAGTGTAGAAGGCGAACTAAAAAAAAATGAGCCCTCCTGCGAAGACGGAATAAAAAACCAAGGGGAAATTGGGCTCGACTGCGGGGGGCCATGCCTGACCTGCCTACCCGAAGAAGTTATTCCAACAGGATTAGCCGTATCATCTAAGGCAAAAAAAGAAGACGGTAGCCAGATTACCATTCCAAGACAAAGCATATTATCGAGCCTTGTTATCTTGGTTCTTGCGATTTCGAGCCTCATATGGTTTTTTCTCGCAGCCAAAAGAAGCCGAAGTCCAATCCATGTTTCAAAAACAAATTATGGGGGGGTGGTCAGAGTGACCGTGAAAAACCGTACACGAAGAGACATTAAAAACTTCATATTGGACGACCTCATCCACGGCCTAGAAGTCTCAGCCGAATCGATCCTAGTTGACGGAAAAACACTAGACGAAATCAAACACAGGATCCAGTTACTGGAGGACAAAATAATCTGGGAGGCAGACAGGATAAAATCAGGGGCCCAGCACGTGCTGGAATACAAGGTGTCAGGAAACGACCTGCTCCCCATAGGAAAGATAAGCTGGGGGGGATGGTGCTAACTCCGTTTAAGCTAGTTAGGTGAAAAATGCAGGTAATTAGCGGAGTGGGGGAAGAAGGGGGAAACCTCGTTTTTTGGAAAAAAAAGAAACCTTCAATAGAAAAAACCGCCCAAAGACAGGGGGACCTCCTAAATGTTTATCTTACCGTGAAAAACCCTACAAAAAGAGGTTTTGGACAGATGACTGTGTGTGATTTTCTGCCGGAAAACTCGGGTGTCGTTCAGATTTTTACAAAAAATATTTCGGAAAAAACAGACGGGAACTCCATATCCTGGGAGCTCACAGACGTGGCAGCCGCAGAAAAAAGGATAATCCATTACCAGATAAACTTTCAAAACGTCAAACTTCCAAATGCGATACTCAAATGGGAAGAGAACTAGAAAGGGATAGTTTATATATTTCGGGGTAAAATTCCTTACATCGCTGTTTTATTTGAGGTGAAAGGAATTACCAAGTCACTTAGCAGGATAGGAAGTGTAGTTGTTTTAGGTTCTGCAAGCGTAACCCTTCTAGCTTATTCCTTCGGTGCAGTCGATTCAACTGCGGCTCAATTGGTGCCCTACCTTGCCCCAATCGCCTTAACTTCTCTTCTGGGATACGGGGCGGTCAAGTTCATTAAAAAACAAAAGCCTCTCTTGGTCGAAGGATTGAGATACGACAAAGATAACGGACTAATGGAGTTGATAATTCGGAACACAGGAGCTAACAAAGTTTTTTTCACAACGTCACTCAACCTCGCACAATCGATCAAGAACGCAGACCACACCCTCAATTCCAACACTCTGGAATACGTCCTTGAAGAACAAGACATGATGCCAGCCCGAGCCGAAAACATCAGAAGAAACTTCAGCTTACTAGCATGGGATGACGACCCCCGGGAGTGCTTCCCAAATCAAACTGCGACAATCACTTATCCAATGAACCAGAGAGAATTTCGCTTGGATGACTGCGTGAGAGTAAACCTCGTCTACGGCGCAAATCAGGATTTCCTGGACCAAAGAGCATCGGCTAATCGAAGAATCGAAGAAAAAAACGAAACAAAAAAGTATGGGTTGGTAAATGAAAATGTAGTCATGGACCTGGCTGAATATGAGCTAATAGAAAGGAGCATCGAAAAGGCCAGTTCATTGACCATTGACGAAGTAATAAAAGGATTCGAGCTAGAAGAACAAACAACAGAAAACCAGTTTCAGCCAACATACATCGGAAGACCATTAAGGGGCAACAGCCAAATCCAGCTTAACCCAGTAAACATATCCTTTACATTTCCTTCCGAGGTCCTTTTTGTTTCTAGTCGCTTTGAAGGAGTAGAGAACTGAGTTTTTCCGATTAGACCTTAAACTAATCTATGCGAATTTTCTTCCGCGTTCTATGGTGAAGTTCCAGTATTCTATTTCTTTTGTGGGTACGTAGTCGCAGCTGCAGTTCACATACCACCAATAAACTCCGTTTTTGGCGACGTCAAATAAAGTAATGTTTCCTTCCAAAGCATACCAGCAGGGAGAGCCGCTGCAGTCATTAGGCGGCGGAGGGAACAACTCATAGCATTCGCCTCCCGGCCCAGCCGTACACTCGAAATCCAATGACTGATTATCATAGGTCGCATTCGTATGCACAAAACATGGATTCCTTTTCGGATCCTCCAAACTCAGATTCGTAAAGCCGTAGCTGGGGTCATTGGAGCTGTTACACGTCGCATTGAAGTACAACGAAATATCGCTTCTGGGATCAAAGCAGTCGACTGTACAACTCGCACTACCCTGCCAAGCAATAGTCGGGTTGGTGACAATCTCTGCGCAACCGACCGAAGAGTTGAATCCGCTGCAATTCAGTGAAAAGTTCACAGGCATCGGAACCCCTAACGGTCCGCCGTAGGGGCAATGCGTCTCAAAAGTGCGGTTTTCATACACACACGCCTGATAAGGATTATCGACTTCCCAGCAACTCGCCTCCACATCACTAAATAATGCTTCATCCCAGAAATACCAGCCCAAAACATCCAAGCCAAACACGTAGCCGATAGGCTGGCTTCTAGACGCGCCCCAAGTCGTATAATTGACTGTGAAATTTTCGGCAACCAATCCTTCAGAAGGACAATCCAATTTAGAGACTTCGCAGTTTTCGCAGTCGCAACGGCCCACACAGAAACCTTGCACTGTGTCGCAGTAGTTGCAGCCGTTCACGCACACTTCCTGCGCGTCTTCCGCGGAACAAGGTTTACCGCAGTCGCCTATAGAACAAAGGCCATCAAGGTCGGTATCATCTGAACCAACCGGGTCCTCGTCAGCTGTGTAATCACAGAATCGGCAGACGTGATTGCAGTTGCTTCCGCACGTATCATTATACAAGTTGTCGTCAGTACACACTTCTCCGCAGGAATCCGTGATGTTGACTTCAAACCACGTCGAATTCCACGAACCCTCGTCGTCTGTGACATTCAACGAAACATTATATAAGCCGCCCGTCAAAAACACGTAGACCGGATACTGTTTGTCGCTTGCAAACGAATAATTGCTAGACCAATTCCAAGACGTAATATTAAAGCCCCACTCATCGCGGTCAGCCGACACATTATCGCCTTCATCGATTATCCAGTAATTGTCGCAGAAATAAATCGGCTCCCCGATAACCGCACTATAAAGTGTGTCGTTTCCTTCCAAACCCTTATAGCTTAATGGACTGCATCCGCCGCTCGCATTCCAAGCCGAAGCAAACACAACGGGATCCAGGTTGTTGGCTGTGAGCTTAAACCACGTCGAATCATTTCCGCGGGGAATACCCTGCGCAGTATTGTTGTCTTCGTCTTCAACAAACAAGGTGACGTTGTAGACGCCGGGCTCACAGAAGCTGTGGTAGTCGACCTCTAAACTGCTGTTCGACCATTGAGTCGGGTAATTCGGACACGACACGTTGCTGTCGTTGAAATCCCATTCAAACAAAGAGATCACATAGCCGAATTCATCCTGATCAAAGCTCAAACTTCCATTGAACGTGATATTGTCTCCCAAAACAACATCCAAACTTCCATATTCAGTCGCATCCTTGCTTTGAGCCCAGACCTCGCCTTGGTCCAACCACGATGTATCCACGCTGCCATTGATCCAAGCCAAAGGCGGCGGATTAATTACTTGAATAGAAAGATTCACTGTGGCGTTCAAACTGTTAAAGATTTCATCATCCCAAACAGTCAACCAAACAGTATAGTTACCGGGAATCGGGTAACTATGGTTGAGTCCATCGACTGTATCAGCGTTTTCGTAGCCAACAATATTCACTGTTGAACCGTCTCCGAAATCCCAAAGCCAACGCGCCAAATTCTGACACGCAGGAAAATTATAGACTCCGTCATCATCCAAACACTCATCCTGATCCCTACTCCAACCAAAATCACTCACACGAGGAGGACCAGTGGAAGTATCACACCACTGACACCAGTTATCGTCCGTGAAATAAAATGGACTGCCAACATTATCAGAAACATTATCTAAATCTAACGAGAAACCCGGACTGGGAGCTACACCCACCATACAGGTATCTAGACCAGAACATGCCATCTTCCAAAAGCCGGTCCCATTGGTAGTATTGTCATAGTAATCTACAGCAGGATAGAGCTCCCAACTCCACTGAG
>JBDREA010000141.1:0-25257 GCA_043820265.1 Candidatus Altarchaeota archaeon
CGATGGTCACCACAAACAAAACGATGATCGCAAACCCGTAATTTGAGATGACCTCAAGAGAGGCCTGACCCCTGAATCTGTCTTTTTGATGCATTCTAGAAAAACACCTGTTAGTAAAATACTTGGTGGCAAGCCATTAAAATCATATGTTTTTTATGTGGTAAGCACTAATAGCTAGGGTATGTTCGACAGATTATATAGCAGGTTGACTGAGTTAGTGGACTATCGGGTCCTGATTTTCGTCCCCCCGGTAGTGGCTGCGCTCATGGTCGCACTGATCTTTTTCAATGGGATGCCTCTTGGAGTGGATTTCCAGGGGGGGACCTGGATGGATGCCTCAGTCGACGAGAGACTGGCGGACTCCCAGACGACCGAATTGGTGGCTGCGCTATCAGACATCGGTTTGGTGGAAGTGAAGGCGAAGTGGGGCTGGGATGCGTCCTCTGATAAACACAAGCTGACGATTTCAACCAGCACCGAAGTGGAAGCCGAAAAAGTGGAGGAGGTATTAAGGGGATTCATCGGGGAGCTATCTGAGTACGATGAAGCAGTCATATCCCCTGAAGGAGAGGTTTCAACAGAGGACCGGGATAGATTGGCTGAAAGGTTTTCTGGGACAGACGTCCAACTCAAAGACGGAAAAGTCGTCGTAAGAGCACTCGACCTCGACGAAGAGGAGCTCACACGTGCTGCGAAAAGCTACTTCGGGGAACAATCAACTCTGACTTTAACTCCAAGGAACTTTAACCTGAGAAGCGTGGGACCCACCCTAGGAGAAAGGTTCAGAACCCAGGGAATCAAAGCCTTGATCGTAGCCTACATTTTCATGTCCATTGTGATTGCTTTTGCGTTTAAGGAATTCGTCCCCTCGATCGCGGTCATGGCTGCGGCGACCTGCGACATCATCATCGCTGCCGGGGGTATGAGCTTGTTTGGGATTCAAATGGAACCAGCATCTCTGGCTGCCCTCCTCATGCTCATCGGTTACTCGGTTGACAGCGACATCCTACTGACAGCGAGGGTTCTAAAGCGCCGCGGGTTTGAGGTGAACGATAGGATTGATGAAGCCATGGTCACAGGTCTGACGATGACGGGGACCACTCTTGCAGCCCTTTTGATGATCCAGGTCGTTACGCTATGGGTGCTTCCGATTGAGACGCTCAACAACATTTCATCAATATTATTGATTGGTTTGGTGGCGGATTTGTCGACGACATGGTTCATGAACGCAGGGATCCTGAAATGGTATCTTGAGCGTCCGAAGAGTAGAACTCGGAGGTGGAAGTGAGATGAAACCTCTCTTTAAAAGCATACGATTCATCCTCCTTATCGTTTGCGTGGTGTTTTCGCTTCTTGCTATCACAAATGTCTTAAATGTCAATCCGAACGAAGGGATAGGATTCGGAAACGGACTCGACTACGGCCTGGACTTTGTCGGAGGGACCGAGCTTCAACTGCAGCTTGAATACCCGGTCGATAAAGACACGATGGCGGTGGAAAAAGGCATCCTCGAAAACAGGCTGAACAGTCTGGGCTTAAAAGACATCCCTGTCCGGGCCTGGGGAGACCAATACATACTAGTGCAGGTTGCGGGCGCGACACCGGATGAAATCGAAAACATCGAAAACATCTTAAAGCAGCAAGCCCACTTCGAAGAAAGGATCGACGGGGAACTTGGAGTACTCGGCTCAGAAATCCAGGTCGACCTGACCCCCCAGGGAAGCTATATCGGACAAACCGAGGCAGCGTTTACCTGGGCTGTTTCGGTCAAGCACACAAAGGAGGGAGCCTGCCGGTTCGGTCAGGTCGGTGACGGAAAAAGGGGCCGTCCCGTGGACATCTTCATTGACCGCCCAAACCAGAGCGTCATCCTAATGACTGCGGCTACGTACGGGATATTGGAGAATGTCACCGTTGCAGATCCACAAGACGATTATCTTTATGGGGACACGCTTCTTGAGGTTATAACAAACAGGAGCAGGATACCTGTCCTGGTTGTCACCGAGGAAAATGAGACACTTTTGAATGACACCTTCGCTCAGCTTAAAGCGCTAATGGAGCAGGGCTTCGACAACGTCATACTTGCAGCGGAAGAAGAAAAACTCTCCTACGTCTTGAGAAACGAAATCGAAGAGCTGGGATTCTCGACCGCAAGGAAAGTCAAGGGAGAGGATCAAAGCCGTCCCCAATGGGTGAAGGAGCTGACGGGTTTGAGGAGTTCACCCAGGCTAAACTTTGAAACCCAGGGAGAATGCGTTTATTCGGCGCAGATCACAGGGTCTGAACCCACATACGAGGAGGCTCAAAGCCAGGTGCAGGAAAACAAGATACTTCTGACTTCGGGGAACCTGCCCGCTAAGGCAAGCGTCGTCTCAAAGTCCACAACACCTCCCACGCTTGGGATAAAGTTCCTCAGATACAGCTTTTACACAGGGATACTCGCTATCATCACGGTGGCTCTCGTGGTGTTTCTCAGGTACAGGTACTGGTTCATTGTCCTACCCTTGATGTTCACTGGCCTTTCGGAGATCATCATCATTCTCGGTTTGGCCGCGCTCATCAACTGGAACCTCGATCTTCCAGCCATCGCAGGAATCATCGCTGCTGTGGGAACGGGAGTCGACCATCAGATAGTCATCACTGATGAGACCTTGAAAACGGGGAAAAAGAAGGAGAGAATTGTAAGCGTAGCGGAAAGCATCAGACGTGCATTCTTCATAATATTCACCGCGGCCGCCACAACAATCGCTGCGATGTTTCCGCTTTTGGGCATCGGAGCGGGGATGCTTAAAGGCTTTGCGTTCACGACGATCATGGGGGTTTTGGTGGGCATCTCAATAACCAGGCCCGCTTACGCAAGGATAATTCAGGAATTCATTGGTAAAACCAGATGAGCGAACTTGCAGATATTCGGAGATTGGAGGAAGAAGTCGAAAAGAGCGTTGAAGAGGCTAGAGTTTTAGCCGAAAAAGAAGTCGAACGAAATAGAAAGGATATAAAAGCCGAAATGGTAAAAAAGAGGTCTAAGGCGCAGGCTGAGGCGAAAAAGCTCCTTTCTGAAGCAGAGTCTAAGGCGAAATCGGAGGTTGAAAAAATCCAGGAAGATGCAAGAAAGGAGCTGAGTAAGATTGGGGATTTGGGAGGGAATAACATTTCTCGTGGCGCAGACGAGGTAGTATCGAATTTCTTAAAGATAGGTGGTTAAAAACCAAGATGCTTAATCCGGCCCGAATGTTTCGAGTTGATGCGACTTTTTTCAAGGAACACCGGGAGCGTTTGGTTGAAGCTTTCGCAGAGGTTGGTGAAGTCCAAATAGATGATTTTTCAGGCGAAGACCTTGAGTCAAAGGACTTATCCAAAGGCCGGCCGCTTGAGAGGATAAAGGAGGACTCTCTTCTCCTTTTGAAGTTGAGAAAGCTGATTGATTCGCTTGACAGATATCAAAAGACGAAGACCCCGTTTGTAGACGACTTATTGGGTATTGAGAGGATCCAAAAAAAGAGGAGATCCAAGAAAGACTTTGAAACGATATCTTCTGAAACGAAGAATTTCGTAGCTGATCTTGAAGGCAAGATAAAAACCCTCGATGAGGAACGAAAGACAATTCAAACTAAACTGAAAAAAACCGCAGAAGAAAGGGATTTTCTAAGTGATATAGTTGGGTTGGATTTTTCAATGGAAAATCTTGGAGAGTCCTCTTATACTTGGAACTTCTGCGGGCTGGTGGCCGAAGAACGATTATTGGAGGTGAAAGAAAGCATCATATCTGAGGTGGGGGAAGATGCCGTCTTTGAGCATGTGAAGTCAAAATCAGAGAACATCGCATTTCTTTTGTCAGTTGAATTGGACAAGCGCGAAAAAATTGAATCGCTTTTTGCTGCCAAGGGTGTGAGATTGCTTCAGTTTGAAGCTATTGGCAGACCTAAGGATAACCTGAAGAAATTAAAGAAAGAATACGATAGGTTGGAGAAGGCGGTTTTTGATAACGAGAAAAAATTCATCGAACTTGGAAAAAGGAATCTCAACGACCTTTGGGTGGCAGAAGAGCTGATATCAAACGACAAACAGGTTTGTGAAATTTTTTCTTCAAGCGCGCGAAGCCGAAAGACGACGACCTTCAGGTTGTGGGTGCCACAAAAGAGATTCGAAGAAGTAAAAGAGCTGATAGAGGAGAAGACGAAAGGTGAGTGCATACTCGAAGTCGAAAAAAACCCTTTTGACGCACCCATTCTCCTCGATAATCCACCTGCCTTAAAACCTTTTGAGGTGTTAACGAAGTTATATGGTATGCCAAGATACAACCACACAGACCCGACGATTTTCATCGCCCCGACCTTTGTGATATTTGTTGGATTGATGTTGACCGACTTCGTATACGGTGCGGCTCTTCTGGCTCTTGGATTGGTGCTCCATTACAGATTCGGGGTATTCTCTCAGGGAATCAAAGACTTCGGAGTTATACTTGCAGTCTGCGGAGTCGCAACGATGTTTTTTGGAGTGATGACAGGAAGCTACTTTGGAGACTTCATCGGCAAATACGTTCTTGGAGACCCAAGAGGAAGCGACGCTATAGACGTATGGATGGATCCGATGGCCGGAACGAACGCAGTGATGTTGCTTGGCATCGTAGTTGTGGCAGGATTCCTCCACATTCTTCTCGGCCACATTCTGGGGGCTATCAACTTCCTGAGATACGGCGAGGGAAAGGATGCACTCATACACCACATTTCATGGTACATAATTGTTGCGGGAGGGATTCTCTGGGCGCTTTCCCGCTATCCGGTTAAACAACCTTATCTTCCGGTTGTAGTAGGATATCCGGGACTAGCCTTAATGTTGATCGGACTAATTCTTCTCGTCGTGAAAAGCGGATTCATGGTGATATTCGATTTGGTGGGAATCGTCGGAAGCTCCCTAAGCTATGCGAGGTTGCTGGCTCTTGTGCTGACTACCGCAGGCATTGCGATGAGCTTCAACTTCCTGGCCAACATGATGCTTGACTTGCCGGCCGGAATCGGAGTAGTCCTCGCATTATTGGTGTTTTTAGTCGGCCACATCATTAACTTAGTGATCAACGGCCTAGGGGCCTTCGTCCACTCGTTAAGATTGCAGTATGTCGAGTTCCTTGGAACATACTACGAAGGAGACGGAGTCGAATTCATCCCGTTCAAAGAAAAACAAAAATACACGATACGATAAATAACCTCGGGTTTGAGCCCGAGGTTTTTACCCTTCGAACACCTTTGGTGTTCGTGGGCACAGCGACACATTAAATGTGTCGCTAGTGTGCCGAACAGCTACGCTGTTCGTAGCATAAAAAGAAAAATTGGAGGAAAAAACAAAATGGTAGTAGAAACTCAGGCAGCGGAAATGGCGGCAAGCGGATTGATGTCTTCCATCCTAGCTAACGGAGGGAACGTCCTGGCAGCCATCGGAGCCTTCCTGGCGGTGGCCATCTCAGGACTTGGCTCGGCCAAAGGTATGGGAATCGCTGCGAGTGCAGCATCTGGGGTAACAGCAGAAAACGAAAAATACTTCAGTAAAGTCTTGGCTCTCCAGGCATTGCCTCAGACCCAGGTCATCTACGGATTCGTTATCGGATTGATAATCCTTTGGGGTATCAACTCCGGCGAACTGACAATCGAGCAGGGTTGGATCTGTATTCCCGCCGGTTTGACCGTGGGAATTGCGGGTCTTTCTGCGACCCACCAGGGTAAGGTTGCAGCCGCAGGAATTGGCGGAGTGGCAAGAAATCCTGGAATCCTTGCTAAAGCGTTGATCTTAGGTGTAATGCCTGAATTCGTCGCAATCCTAGGCTTTGTGACTGCACTTTTCATGCTGGTGTTTTCGGGAATCCTTTAGGTGAGGACTAGATTATGGGTTTAAAGGAGCTTTCGGAAAAGATAAAAGCCGAGGGCAAAAAGAAGGAGGCCAAGTTGAAGGCCAAGGCCAAAAAAGAGATTTCCGAGTTTCGAAAAGAAGCTGAAGTTGAGGCTGACCTGGAATGCGAGAGGATCCTTGCCGCCGGCAGACTAAACGCCGAGCTGACCCGTCAAAGGATAGTCACTTCGGCTAGACTTGAGTCCAGGCGAAAGATAAACGAAGCCAAGACCCGGCTGATAGATGAGGCCTTCGAAAAAGCGGGGGAAAAGATCGGAAACCTGGGGGAAGGAGAAAAAAAGAAGCTTTTAGAAAACCTGATAGGAGACGGTTACGCAGTCGGTGCGAGAGTAGTTTCTGCGGATAAAAAAGTCCTGAATTTAATTGATCGAAACGATCTAGAAAAAAGATATTCGGGGATCGAATTCAAAGAGGAACAAATGGAATTCGGCGTGATATTAGAAGACAAGGAGGGTGTGTTAAAGATAGACTACACCGTCTCAAGCTTGCTTGAGTCTCTTAAGGACTCGATAAGACCTAAAGTAGGGGAAAAATTGTTTGGAGAAAAATGAGTTTATTCCACGACGCCGCAGAGGACTATGCCTTTTGCTTTGGAAGGATCTCCGGGATGGAGTCGAAGATGTTCACTGATCAGGCGATCGTTGGTTTGGCTCAGGCTGGGAGTTTGGCTGAGGTGCTTTCTAACCTTGAGGGCTCGGAGTTTCAAAGAGAGATAAAGGAGGCCGACTTCGAAAGCATTTCAAGTATCGAAGAAACCTTGAACGTCCATTTCTTTCGCATCTACGATGATCTGACATCCACCATTGTTACCCAAGATAAAGAGGAGTTGGACTCTCTTCTGGCAGGAGAAAGAGACCATTTCAACCTGAAGCTTCTTTTGCGGGGTTTTCAGAAGGGGATAGGATTTGAGGATTTGCGGGACAGCTTCAGGTTTGCTGGAATTGTTAATTTTGAGTTTCTTGAATCGCTTGCATCATCAACTGATCTGGATGAATTGTTAAAAGGGATCGAAAGTAAAACCCAATTGTTTGGGAAACGTTTGGGAGAAGTCGAATTGGACCAAAGCCAAACCGAGAATGAAGCTTCTCTGGATTTGGCCATGGATTATGCTTTAGCTGAAAGCTGGGTTAATAAAGAATTCAAAAATCCGGCGTTAAGAGAATACGTCAACCTAAGGATCGATTTGATAAACCTCCTGAACATGCTAAGATGCATCGTTTGGGGAGTTGATCCGAAAAAATACGTGATTTCGGGGGGATTAATCATCAGAACCCAGAGGTTACTTAATAGCTCGCCTCTAGAGCTTTCGGTTTTGAAAGATGAAATTAAATCCTCTGTGCTCGAACCATTGCTTGACGGGGTGGAAACTGATGATCCTGAGACGATCGACTTTGCGGCCCTGGAGTTCAAAGCTGAAAAGATTCGAACACGATTTATTTCGGAAAAATCCATGGTTGATCCGTTGACGTTATACAGCCTCCTTCAGTTTTTCTCTAAAAAGGAGGCGGAAATCAAAAATATCAGAACCATAGTCTACGCAAAATACTATGATCTGCCGGTTGAGGAAATTACGAAGGCAATGAGCTGAAAAAAGATGGAAGAAAAAAAGGAACAGGAAAGATTCCAAAAGAGGATAAGCATCCATTTCATCGGAGACAAGAACACAAGCCAGGGATTCAGGTTGGCGGGTCTTATTAACTCATATGAATATTCAAAGGAAAACGAAAAAACAATGATCGAAAAGATAATAGCAGTTGGAGGGATAGTTGCGATAAGCAACAAATTAAAAGATGCATTGAAGGAAGAGATACCCCTCCTACAGGAAAAGGGGTTGACCACGGTGATCGTACCGGATGAAACGGGGGGCGAAGAGATAATAGAGTCTTATTTATCGAAGGGAGGAGTGCAAACATTCACGTGACGTAAAAATGGCCACTGGGAGAATTACAAGGATAGCAGGACCTTTAGTCGAAGCCGACGGCATGCGCGGAGTAAAGATGTATGAGATAGTGAGGGTAGGCGAAGAACACCTGATAGGCGAGATAATCAAGTTAGATGGGGATGTCGCATCCATCCAAGTCTACGAGGAGACAACGGGCATGAGGCCGGAGGAGCCGGTAGAACCCACAGGACAACCTTTGTCGGTCGAGCTGGGTCCCGGGATCTTAAGGTCGCTCTATGACGGAATACAGCGTCCGCTTGAGGTCATCAAGGCTCAGTCAGGAGACTTCATCCTCAGGGGAGCGATTGCTCCGCCCATCGACGAAAAGAAGAAATGGGATTTCAGGGCTCATGTGAAAAAGGGAGACTCAATCGAGGAAGGTTCAATCATCGGCTCAGTCCAGGAGACAGACGTCATAGAGCATAAGATTATGGTCCCGCCAGGCATCAGTGGAGTAGTAGAGGAGATACGCGAAGGAGAATTTACAGTCAAAGATACGATATGTGTTTTAAAGACCGAAGACGGAAAATCCAACGAACTAACAATGCTCCAACGTTGGCCGGTTAAAAAGCCCCGGCCCATAAAAAAGAGACTTAATCCTGAAGAGCCCCTGATAACAGGCCAGAGAATAATCGACACCTTCTTTCCAGTCGTCAAGGGGGGCACGGCTGCGATACCCGGCCCTTTTGGCGCAGGCAAAACGGTCACCCAGCACCAGCTCGCAAAATGGGCTGACGCAGACATCGTAGTCTATGTAGGATGCGGGGAGCGCGGAAACGAGATGACCGAGGTCTTAGATGAGTTCCCGAAACTCGAGGACCCAAGATCCGGGAAACCCTTGATGGAACGGACAGTCCTTATTGCAAACACTTCAAACATGCCGGTTGCTGCAAGGGATGCGAGCGTATACACTGGCATAACCCTCGCAGAATACTACAGGGACATGGGATACAACACGGCGGTCATGGCAGATTCGACCAGCCGCTGGGCTGAAGCTATGAGGGAGATCTCATCTCGGCTTGAGGAAATGCCTGGTGAAGAGGGTTACCCGGCGTATCTTTCTGCGAGGCTTGCGGAATTCTATGAGCGCTCAGGAAGGGTCGTACCGCTTGGATCACCAGATAGGATTGGTTCGGTCTCGGTCATAGGTGCAGTCTCTCCTCCCGGCGGCGACTTCAGCGAACCTGTGACGCAAAATACCCTGAGGATTGTCCGCGTGTTCTGGGGCCTTGACGCAAGGCTTGCCGACAGAAGACACTTCCCCTCGATAAACTGGTTGAACAGCTACAGCCTCTATGTGGACAAGCTTGGTGACTGGTTTGATAAAAATGTGGCGGAAGGATACGGTCAAAACAGGGAAAAGGGGATGACGATTCTTCAAAGGGAGGCAGAATTGATAGACATAGTGCAGCTTGTGGGGGCCGAAGCGCTTCCGGAATCGGAAAAATTGGTGCTGGAATCTGCGAGAATGATCAGGGAGGACTTCCTGCAGCAAAACGCATATCACGAGGTCGATACCTATTGTTCGCCCGCTAAGCAGTCTGCTATGCTATCATCTATCCTTGGATTTTATGATGCGTGCTCTATTGCAATAAAGTCTGGTGTGAAGGTTGAAGACCTTTCAAAACTCGAAGTCGTGGGCGATCTGGCAAAGATGAGATACACTGACGAAACCCGGTTCCCGAAAGAAATTGAAAAAATCAACGAAAAAATCGGCGAGGTGGCAAAGTGACCGTCGTAGAATATTCGAGCGTGAATCATCTGGCTGGGCCCTTGATGGTAGTTGAGAAGACTAAGAGGGTCAGATACGGCGAAATAGTCGAGATCTCTGATTCCCAGGGGAACAAAAAGACAGGCCAGGTCTTGGACACCTACCTCGACAAAGCCGTTGTCCAGGTCTTTGAGGGGATATCGGGGCTTGACACAAAAAACACGAAGGCGAAGTTCATTGGCGAATCCATGAAGATCCCGGTCTCAATCGATGTCTTGGGCAGAGTTTTTGACGGAGCCGGAAGGCCCATCGACGGGGGAGGCGAAGTTATCCCCGAGGAAAGAAGGGATGTGAATGGGAACGCAATCAATCCTGCTGCAAGGGAATTTCCCAGGGAATTCATTCAAACAGGAATCTCAACGATCGACGGCATGAACACTATCGTTAGAGGGCAAAAGCTCCCCATATTCTCGGGTTCAGGATTACCCCACAACGAACTGGCGGCTCAGATAGCAAGACAGGCAAAGGTCAAAGACCAAAAGGATGAGTTCTGTGTTGTGTTTGCAGCTATGGGTATCACAAACGAGGAAGCGGCTTTTTTCAGGAGCGACTTTGAGAGGACGGGTGCATCAGAAAGGATTGTCTCCTTTTTGAACCTGGCAGACGATCCCGCTATCGAGCGGATAATCACTCCGCGAGTCGCATTGACTACGGCAGAATACTTGGCTCATGAAAAAGACATCCACGTTTTGGTGATCCTCACAGACATGACGAATTACTGTGAGGCTTTAAGGCAGGTGAGCGCAGCAAGAGAAGAGGTTCCGGGTAGGAGAGGATATCCAGGATACATGTACACCGATCTTGCAAGCAACTATGAGCGGGCCGGAAGGATTCACGGACGAAAAGGTTCGATTACTTTGATCCCGATACTTACGATGCCAGACGATGACATCACCCATCCGATAGCTGATTTGACAGGCTACATCACAGAAGGCCAGTTTGTCTTATCAAGGCCCCTGAACCGAAAGGGAGTGTACCCCGGAGTCGACGTTCTCCCCTCGCTTTCCAGGCTCATGAATCAGGGAATCGGGGAAAACCGCACCAGAGAGGACCACCAGGAAGTTTCAAACCAGCTTTATGCTGCCTACGCGGAAGGAAGGGACTTAAGGGATCTTGTGGCAGTGGTAGGTGAAGAAGCCCTGTCTGAGCGGGATCATAAATTCCTTGCGTTCGGGAACCGTTTCGAAGCCGAATTCGTAAACCAGGGAAAAGACGAAAACCGGACAATCGAGGAGACGCTCGATCTTGGCTGGGAGCTCTTAGCCATCTTACCTTCGCGCGACCTGAAAAGGATAAGGCCCGAGTTCATCGAGAAATACTTCCCGAAAAACCAAAAGAAGGATAAGGTTGAGGAGGCATCTAAAGCCCCTGAAGACGAAACCCCGGTTAAAGATTGAGGACACTTCATGGACGATAGGATTGAGGGAACATACCCTACGCGAATGGAACTGCTTCGGATAAAGAACAAGACCAAGATTGCAGACAAGGGGCACAGACTCCTAAAAGAGAAACGCGATGCCATCTCTTTGGAATTCTTTGAATCCGTAAGGAAGGCAGGAAACATATCATCTGATACGGCAAAGAAAGTCCGTGTAGCGAGAACGCAGATTGTGATGGCCAAGGGAGCCATTGGATCTCAGGCGGTGACTGCGGCAAGCATTTCTTCAGAAAGACCGCTGGAAGTGACGGCATCGGAGAGAAAGATGATGGGGGTTACGCTTCCGAGCTTTCACGTAATGGAACTGAAAAGAAAGCCTGATCAAAGAGGATACAACATCACATTCACCTCCCCTGTCGTCGACCAGACCGCGATAAAATTCGAAGATGCCCTACAATCCATTGTCGCATTGGCACAGGCTGAATCAAACATCCGGGTCTTGTCCCGGGAACTCCGAAAAACAAGAAGGAGGGTGAACGCACTCGAATACAGGGTTTTGCCCCGCCTTAAAAACACGAAAAGATACATCGAAATGCATCTTGAAGAGCAGGCAAGAGACAGCTTCAGTCGGCTTAAGAGAGTCAAACGAAAGAAACAGTAAAAAAATTATTCGACTATCTTCTTCTTCAAATTCTTTGTGTTCTCTTTATCCTTTCTGAGTTCATCAAGGAGTTCCTGCAACCTGTTGCTCTCGCTTTGATAGTATATGATATCCAATTCTTTGTTGTCTGCTACCTCCTGTTCAAGGTCGTTTATAGTGAAAATAATCTGGTTCTCCTCCCTTTCGAGGAGTTTCTGCTTTTGTTCAACAAGATCCTCCAGTTCATAGTCTATGTCGATTCTTGCCAATGTGAATTTTTCCTGCGTCATCTTGCCTGAATCAAATTTTTCTATGAGCAATTTTTTCGATTTCATAGCCTCCCTGATCTTATCATCGAGGTCGATGAAATGGTTTCTTGTCTGAGGCTCGCATAGATCGTAGAACTGAGATTTCTTGGTCTTCTTTTTCTTTTTTCTATGATCCCCTCTTCTCTTACTTCCCCTGGACAATAGATCCCAAACTAATATGAGCGATAAGGGTACGACAAACATCAAAAGCAGCTTAAAATTCACACCTTTCCCGTATTTTTCAAAAAAGTCTTTATCCGGCAGGGGAAGGGAGGGAATGGTCCCCGAACCATCCGTTGCTGAAGTCGGGACATAGATTGTGGAAGTCGTAGAAGAGTCTGGTGGATACGAATCACCCCCATAGTGTGTTCTCATCTCGATGAGTCCGTCCTGAAAAAAGAGCAATACCTCCTTGTGGCCATCGACGTTCAGATCGTGGACATCCAACCCGCCGAATAACCTGAATTCGAGCGCTTGAGGAGTGAACTTCTTTGAGATATCTAAATGATTGACTTTGTGGACGGTCGGGTAATAGACGTACGCATAGATCTTTTGAGGTTCGTTCTCAGTTATGAATTTGCTTGAAGGATCGAGTTTTTGGCCTGGACGAAGGAGTTTGTCGTAGAACTCGGAAAAGATCCCAATCCCCACTATATCTGTGTTGTTGTCTGAATCCAGATCTGCGAAAGCGTACTGAAGAGCTGTCATCTCAAGGATGGATCTCATATCAGCTTTTTGTTGTACTAGAAATGAAGAATCAATAGAATAAACCTCTTCACCTGACCCTGATATCCAAACCTCTTTTTGGGTTGAACCGCTAACCGGAAGGATTATTACTTCGAGGGGGGTTATGTTCAAACCTAATGTTGAAATCCTTTGTTTAACCCCTCCTTCCAGGCCCACAAAAGCTATGCTGGATTCCTCAACAACAATAACTTCGAAGACCCCGTCCCCGTTTAAGTCCTCAACCGGTATTTTGCCCCCAAGCCAATACTCTAGGCTTCTATCCCCGATGTGCTCTGCATTATACTTTTTGGGCGGAGGAAATATTTCCGTTTTGTTTCTCAGCTTTCCAAACGAATCAAGGATGTACAAACCGTTATAACCTCTTGCCACGACATCGGTCTTTCCGGTTCCCAGGTTTCTCGAAGCCTCTACCTGAAGAATAAAGTCTTTAAAGGAATTCCTCCAAAAAATCTCCCCCTCAGAGGTGAACACAATAACGCTTCCCCACATCTCGGTCAAATCTTCGCTTTTAGGATTGGGGGAAGACAAAGCCGCAATAATCTCCAACTGGCCATCCCCATCCAAATCGGCGGCGTCAAACGATAAAACACGTTCCCCTATTCCCTTTTTCCATAAAAGCATCCCAGAGGTGGTTACAACAGACACGTCATCTTCGCCCCCCAACACAATCTCCAATTCTCGGTCGCCGTTAATATCAGCTGCCAGGATGCTGTAGACGTTTTCCCTTGTAAAGTATTTACCGAAAAATCTCCCATTCATATCAAGGATCGTAAGTCCCTGGCAGGTCCCGATAAGGATCTCTTTTCCAGGCACTCCATCGATGTCTTCAACCACCAGGGTGTTCAACGAAGGGGTAAAAAACCCGCCTCCGACATCTTTGCATTGCTCTTTAACCACATAACCCCACAAAGTCAAAGGTTCAGCTAGGACACAAGGGATGAGGGCAACAAGAATCAACGACAAAAACACATTGAATCGGAAGGGATTTCGCGGCTTCATAATATAGTAAATGATTAGTTGGACGTGTTAAAAAAAAGTCGGATAAGTCAAGTGCCCCTATGTTCGTCATCCCCTGCGCTTTCATGGTGCCTGGCATGATGACTCATCGTGCGCTCCAAATCCTTAAGGAAGCTGGGCTCGTATTTATGCAACAACTCGTGCTCCTTTATTTTTTCAAGCTGGATGATATGGTCCTCCTTCACCTGATCTATTAAATGAGGATTCCTGTGGTGGTCGTGTAAAAACTCGCTGACCTTTTTACCCGCAAGCATATCTGGGATGATGACGTAGTCTGCGCCAAAGTAGTAGAGTTCCAAGGCGGCATCCAAAGTCTTTGCCCGCACAAACATCAGGGAGTTCGGATTGCGTTTCTTGGTCTCCTGGATCAATAGCTTCCCGTCCGTTTCAGATGGGACCGTGGAGATAACAATGTCTGCATCCTTGAGGTCGATTCGCTCTAAAAGCTCAACGTCTCCGATGTCGCCGTAGATGCATGGCACACCCTCTTGGATGAGCTGAGAGACGGTCTCCGGATTATAGTCGACGACCAGGTACTCTTCCCCAAGCTCCTTAAGCGTTTTGATGATATTGAAGCCCATGTTATGGCAGCCTGCGACAATTATGTGGTTCTCGCTTTTAATCGGTATGTCTTCGAGAATTAATTTTTCTTTTCTTGAGAACTTGTCAAACACTGTGAGGAGGTGGGAGAGTCTTCCGTAAAGGTAATTATCATATTTGATCAGATAGGACGTGGCGGCAAAGCTGACAACGGCAATCAATGCCACAAGGGAAAAGATTTCGTTTGTAAGATGACCTAAAAAAAGCCCCTGCAAAGCAATGATCAATGAAAACTCAGAAATCTGCGCCAAGCCAATGGCAGTGAGAAAAGTGGATCGACGCCCATAGCCAAGGGCGGAATTCAAAGCCATAATTATTAGGGGTTTAAACACCAAAACCAAAATCAAAAACATGATAAGAGGCAATAGAATACTTGAAAGGTTCTCAACCCAAATCTCCATTCCAAGTGAAGAAAAAAACAGTATGGCGAAAAAATCCCTAAGGGACCGAACCCTGTTGACTATCTCTATGTTGTAGGGAAAAGACGCTATGCTGAGTCCTGCGATGAAAGAGCCTATCGCAATGGAAAATCCACTTACATCGGATATGAAAGCGAAGATGAAGCATATTGACAGCGCCGTTAAGAAAAGAAGCTCATGAGATTTCGAAATAATCCGGAAAAACGGGGGCACCACGAAACGGCTTAAAACGATAGCTATTGAAAACAATCCCAGACCCTTTAAGATGCTGGCTGTAATCTCAGCATAGCCTCCAGGCGAAGAAAGAACTGACAAGGCAAGTATCGCAAGAACGTCTTCAACTAGAAGTATGCCGATTATCATGCGGCCATGAAGCGTGTCAAGCTCTCGTTTATCAGAGAGCAGCTTGATGACTATCATCGTCGAGGAAAAAGCGACGACGATACCCAGGTATATGCAGACAGTTGGCGGGTATCCCCAAAGGGCTGCTATCAAAAACCCGAAACAAAACATGATAATGCTTTTGCCAACCGCAGCCCCGAAAGGCGCGAAACCTAACTCCTTAAGTTTGGTAAGATCAAGCTCCAAGCCCACGATGAAAAGCAAGAAGGCAATCCCGAACTCCGAGAGAGTCTTGATGGTCTCCTCTTCTGCGATGAGCCCATAACCAAAGGGCCCAATGACGATTCCCGTGAAGATGTAAGCGAGGATCAATGGTTGCCTGAGAATCCTTGCAACATGAGCAAAGATTGAAGCAGCGACTATGAGGACGCCTATGTCCCAAAAAAGCGTTAACTCAGCCATCTTTAAATAATGTCTGCCAGAATATAAAACCCTAAGGAAATATATCTGCTAGAGGGGAAAACTCAGGGTTTTTAATAGCTCACCCCTAATTAACTTATCCTTTCTTTTAAAGGGACCGACAACTAATCAAATTAACCGAAAAAAACTTTTGGAGTGAAAAAAAATGTCTGATGAAGTAACGATAAGCTCCTTTATGGATGAAAAAAGAAAATTTGCACCGACAGAATCCTTTAAAGCCAAAGCCTACATCAAAAGCCTTGAAGAATACAGTGAAATTCACGATAAGTCAATCCAAGACCCAGAAGGGTTCTGGGCAAAGAAAGCTGAGCAACTCGACTGGATAAAAAAATGGGATAAAGTCTATTCCTGGGACCCAAAGGAAGTCAAGGTTGAATGGTTTATAGGAGCAAAGCTGAACGTGACCTACAACTGCCTGGACAGACACGTGAAAGCTGGTAACGGGGATAAAAAGGCGATAATCTGGGAAGGCGAACCCCCAGGGGAATCAAAGACGTACACCTACAAGGAATTACTCGTAGAAGTCAACAAGTTCGCAAACGTCCTGAAAGACCACGGCATAGTCAAAGGAGACCGGGCCATACTCTATCTACCGATGATCCCGGAGCTTGCCATCGCAATGCTCGCCTGCGCAAGGGTCGGGGCGATCCACTCAATCGTCTTTGGAGGATTCTCAGCAGATTCCATAAAGGACCGGATACTCGACTCGGACGCAAAGATAGTCATCACATCAGACGGCTCAAACAGAAACGGAAAAGTCATCCCATTAAAGCAGAACGTGGATAAAGCAGTCTCCGAAGTCTCCAGCGTAACCACCGTCTTAGTCGTCAAACGCACAGGAAACGAAGTAGAGATGAAAGAGGGACTAGACGTATGGGTCCAGCCACTGCTTGATGCTGCAAGCGATGTTTGCGAACCAGAAGAGATGGACGCAAACGACCCATTATTCATCCTCTACACATCAGGCACAACAGGCAAACCAAAAGGAGTAGTCCACGCCCAGGGAGGCTACCTCCTATACGCTTATCAGACATTCAAATGGGTATTCGACTACCACGAAGGAGACATCTGGTGGTGCACAGCAGACATAGGCTGGATAACAGGCCACAGCTACATCGTCTACGGCCCACTAGCCAACGGCGCAACCAGTCTGATGTTCGAAGGAGTCCCCTTCTACCCCGAACCCGACAGGTTCTGGGAGATAGTCGAAAAATACAGGGTAAACCAGTTTTACACTGCTCCAACCGCAATCCGCGCAATCGCTGCCAAAGGCGACGAATACGTCGAAAAACACGACCTATCAAGCCTCAATCTGCTTGGGACCGTTGGCGAACCCATCAACCCCGAGGCATGGATGTGGTATTACAACAAAGTAGGCGGAGGAAAATGCCCCATCGTAGACACTTGGTGGCAGACGGAAACCGGAGGAATACTCATCACCCCGCTCGCCGGTGCGATGGACATCAAACCCGGTTCAGCAAGTAAGCCATTCGTAGGAGTCGACCCCGTGATAGTCAAAGAAGACGGGTCACCAACGAACGTGAACGAAGGAGGATTCCTCTGCATCAAAAAGCCCTGGCCCGGGATGATGCGCACAGTCTGGGGAGACCACCAGAGATTCAAGGAAACCTACTTCAGCCGCTTCCCGCCCTACTACTTCACAGGAGACGGGGCCAGGGTTGATGAAGAAGGAGACTACTGGCTTATGGGTCGGGTCGACGACGTAATAAACATAAGCGGCCACAGGATCGGGACCGCCGAAGTCGAAAGCGCCCTCGTCAGCCACGAAACAGTTGCTGAAGCAGCAGTCGTTCCGTTCCCGCACGAGATTAAGGGTCAGGCGCTCTACGCCTTCGTCACCTTGAACCATGGCGTGGAAAAAACGGACGAGCTGAAAAAGATTTTAATCAACCACGTAAAAGAAGAGATCGGCCCGATTGCGAAACCAGACAAACTCCAGTTCGCAGACTCCCTTCCGAAAACTAGAAGCGGAAAGATAATGCGAAGGATCCTTAAGGCAATCGCTGAAGGAAAAGACGACGTCGGAAACGTCACAACCCTCGCCGATCCAAGCGTCGTAGAGGTCTTAAAAGCCGACCGACAATAGGAAGACAATAGGAAGGAATACCAAAATGACAGACAAGGACCAGAGAACCGTGGTGATAACAGACTCAACGGCAAACCCCGCACCACTCGGACTTATGGGATTCGGCATGACCACCGTGCTACTAAACATCCACAACGCGGGATTCTACCCTCTCGGCTCAATGATTTTGGCGATGGGCATATTCTACGGAGGTATGGCACAAATTTTTGCGGGAATAATGGAGTGGAAAAAAGGAAACACCTTCGGGACCACAGCCTTCTGCAGTTACGGGCTCTTTTGGCTGACACTTGTAGGTCTTCTGGTGTTCCCCCAGTTAGGCTGGGCTGAAAAACCAGCCCCTGCAGGCATGGCAGCCTACCTCTTTATGTGGGGTTTATTCACGGCAGTGATGTTCATAGGCACCCTGAGACTGAACCGGGCGCTCCAGTTCGTATTCGCATCACTAGCCATACTTTTCTTCCTACTGGCCGTAGGCGTCTACGTCCCGGCAGTCCACACCATCGCAGGATACGAAGGAATCATCTGCGGACTATCAGCAATCTACACAGCACTCGCACTTGTGCTGAACGACGTCTACAAAAAAACAGTACTACCAGTCTGGCCAGGGCATAAGTCATGGCACTAGGCTAAACTTCCCAAACAACTTCTCACCCAGTTAGCCTAATCACTTGCCTTTTTGCTATTGGAGTAAGTGCTGGGACGTCGTAGATCGGTAGGTTGGGGTATATCGCAGGGACTAATTGACCTAATGTCGCCCTCCCTAAACATTCTCCCCACCCTGTTTGATGGAATTCTTTCTCCCGGGGATCCAATCGTTCGCTATTGTTATGGATGACTACTCCTCCGACAATGAGCTTAGATAAATTATCAATTCTTTCAGGCTCCAAGGCTTTAGGAGTAACGGCTGGCCCCATATAAGCATGTGGATTTCCCTCCTGGAGGCCGAATAAGATTACGTCATGGATTAAACCACTCTCCCCCGTAGGACTGCCAAGAAGTGCAGCATAAAGGGAGAAAGGCTTTTTAGGATGCTGGTTTTCTACAACCTTCGTGAAAAAAGCTTCCATTGAAGCTCCGAAAAGAGAATATATTAATTGACCAGAAGCAGTATCCTGTGAAAACAAAGGATTAATAAGATCTAGAGGAGCTCCGACCAATCCCCCAGGATCATTATCGTCTCCGTGGGACCCTAAACCTTCAAGAACCTCCCGAAAACGTAACTCCTGCATTGAGAGAACCGTAAGAGTATCGATGAACTCACCTCTATCTTTTAGGCTGATCGGGGGAACTGAGAGGAGAATGTTTTTGAGGGATTTCGCACCTACATCATCAAGAATAATTCTTGCAACCCCCGACTCCCTTAAAGATACTTTTTCAACCGAGTCTGAGAGCTGCTCTTCATCTGGTTCGAATTCTCCAAGAGGAGATAGATCCAATCCATATTTCACCTCTCCTTTAAGTTTTCTTGCAATGTAATTCCATGCCTTTCTTTGAGTTGTCCTAAACTCCATGAATAGTCCTCTTGGCCTTTCAGGACTGCTATTAAAATCGCGCCACCAATCGCTAAGGCCATCATAATCTTGATTGGTTACAGTAACTCCCCCCTCCTTTATTAGTCTTCTAAGAAAACGACCTTCAGACATATCAATTTTATCGGACTTACTCTCTCTGAGCATCCTAAGTCCAGTTTTAAATCGCCGAAAGTATCCTTCATCGCTAAATGGTTTGATTAAATCTCCTTCAGGTTTTTGTTTTTCTGCTGGCATGAAATATCAAATGTATATTAGGAAGAAGGCAAATTAATATGACTTCCGACAACAGATAATTGGATAAAAACCAAAATATGACTAAATCAATCCACCCCTCCGTTTATCTCGCACCAGGAGCCCAAGTCATAGGGAAAGTGGCGATCGGCAAGGATTCAAGCATCTGGCACAACGCCGTACTAAGAGGAGACTTCGCGGGGATTACGGTAGGGCAGGAAACGAGCATCCAGGACTGCGCGGTCGTACACTCCGAACCGGATAAGCCAACATTCATTGGTGACAGGGTGTCAGTCGGCCACGGCGCTGTGATACACTGCGCCACCTTAAGCGACGAATGCCTGATTGGGATGAATGCAACAGTTCTCGACAAAGCAGTGATCGGAAAACACTCGATAGTCGGGGCGGGAGCAGTGGTATCAGGAGACAGAAAGCATCCGGAAAACTCCCTCCTCCTCGGAGTACCTGCAAAAGTCATCCGGGAGGTTACAGAATCTGAGATCAGATACATTAAGGAGAACGCACAAACTTATATCGAATTAGCCAAAGAATATAAAAATAAAGAGAAGTAATTACTCACCTTAACGGAGGATAAAATGTCATACACTGGAAAATCGGTCCGCCTCGAGCGGATAATAGATAGAAAAACAAGACGAACAGTCATCGTCCCCATGGACCACGGATTAGGGTCAGGCCCAATCGGCGGGCTTGAGGACCTCAGCAAGATGGTGGACTTGGTCGCAGAAGGGGGCGCAAATGCAGTACTCGGCCACGTCGGACTGCCGTTATTTGGGCACAGAGGCTACGGAAAAGACGTTGGATTAATAATGCACTTATCGGGTAGCACTTCTCTTTCCCCTGATCCCAACCATAAAGTCTTGGTGACTCCGGTCGAAGACGCGATTCGAATGGGAGCAGATGCCGCATCGGTTCACATAAACATCGGTGCAGAAGAGGAATACTTGATGCTTGAAAAACTCGGAGAAGTTGCAAGCACCTGCAGGATCTGGGGAATGCCGCTCATTGCCATGATGTATCCAAGAGGGGACAAGATAAAAAGCGAACACGGAGCGGAATACATAAAGATCGCCACAAGGTCGGCAGCAGAACTGGGAGTCGACATCGTAAAGACCAACTACACAGGCGACATCGACAGCTTCAAGGAAGTCGTAGCAGGATGCCCTGTTCCCGTAGTCATCGCAGGGGGCCCAAGTCAGAATGGAATCGACGGTTTTCTTAGAATGGTCGCAGACGCAATAGAAGCAGGAGCAGGAGGAGTGGCCATCGGAAGAAACATCTTCCAGGCACCCGACCCCGTGAAGATGACTA
Source organism: Candidatus Altarchaeota archaeon (assembly GCA_043820265.1). Taxonomy (GTDB): domain Archaea; phylum Altiarchaeota; class Altiarchaeia; order IMC4; family JBDREA01; genus JBDREA01. The sequence goes on from JBDREA010000141.1 coordinate 20,745, forward strand.
AGGCGATCGTAGCCATAGTCCACAACAAAGCTTCCGCAAAGGAAGCCGCCAAGATGCTTTGAGCCGAGTTGGAGATCACCGACCTTTCCTTTCTTCAGCCGCGTCAGCACATTCCTCCACAAATAACGCCAGATTCCCCCTACCCAACTCCCCCGTGTTGCTTTTTCCATCAGCTGGGCAGATGAGCTGTGGCGTCCCGCCCGCAAGATTCATATAAGTTCTCATACAAGCTGCGGGCTCTAAGTCAACGCGCTTCGAATTGATCCGCAGAAAACTGAATCCTCTGCCTTCGAGCTCCTCGACCAAAGGAAACATCTTCTCGCAGTACGAACAATCGTCTGCGTAAAAGAAAACAGTCGAATTAATACTTATACTGTTGTTCTCAAGGCAGGAGAGCATCTTCTCCTCCTCGTCCTCGCTCAGAGAACACGCCCCCTCAACTCCATTAGCACACCAAGCCCTAAGGATGTTGTTGAGATTTCTTGTGGTTGCAACAGTCGATTTTTCATCCCTTATTATTAGCATCTGACTGGCCGGAATAACATCGTTAGCCGAAGATTTTACGACAACACCCAACTTCGCACCCAAAACCTCGATGGCGCCCGGATCGCATTTAGTGCAGGAGTCAGGATAAAGATAATAGACCTCCAAACCCTCAATGGGTTTAGAAGGCTCAACAATCCCCGACCCCTCAGGGCACTTCTCACAGACGCAGGGAGAACATACACTCGCAGACTGCTCCAAGCACCCACTAAAAAAAACAGATAACACAAACAAACCCACCAACAAAACAACACTATTCCTCAAAAAAAACATGATAAAGATAAACCCAAGAAAATATAAAAACCCGACGAGTTATTTCCCCAACCTCTAAAAACCACAACTTATAAGGAAATTCTACCTAATCACTCACTCTAAAACCTTTACGTCGAGGTGGACGCAAACCTGCGGTTTGCTAACCTCGACCACATATGAAAGGAATGGCCTCAGTCGAGGTGGCGGTCAACCTCACAACCTTACGGTTGTTCGAACCCGCCACCTACAATTTCCAAGATAAGTCGAGGTGGCGGAGCACGGTTAACGCGCGGGACTGCTAATTCCGTTCCCGAAAGGGAGCTTGGGTTCAAATCCCAACCTCGACGAACCTTTTTCTTTTTAAAAAAAGAAAAACGTTCACGAAAAAGAAAAACGCTGCTCTAAGATAAATACTCAATGAGCTTGGGTTCAACCGCTCAGAAATCGAAGATTTCTGGCGCCCTAAGGATGCAGAGCATCCTTGGGCCCAAGAACGCGAAGCGTTCTTAGGGCACAAAAATCGCTACGCGATTTTTCGTGTCCCAACCTCGACGAATCTCTTTATATTCACTTTCTTTGTAATCAGTAAATATGAAAGGGGGGGTTTGTTTGGTGTTTTTAGTATTTGTGTTTTCGAGTAGCGTCTCTGCAACTTGTTTCAATCCCTTATACATCATGGGTAATGTCTCATACATCGATGATAGTGTTCCCCTGAACCCTGCTGTGACTATGACAAATTTAGCCACGGGGGATGGCTTTGCAGACTGTCCAAATTGCTATTATCAGAATGGTACGTACTACATGCATTATGGAGGGTTTTCCCAATGTCCATTACTAAAAGACACAATTGAGATTACTGTTACAGAATCTAAGAACGGTTCAAATTACCGTGCAAATACTTCATTCATTACAGAAGATACAAATTGGACTAGCTTTTTCCTTGAACCCATAATTATGGAGGAATTCATAAGCTGTGATGACGGCTTGAAAAATGGGAATGAGTCAGGAATTGATTGCGGAGGAGATTGTGCACCAACCTGCCTCGCAGGTTCATTAAGTGCATCAGCTGTAACTGTTGAAAACGGTACTAGCACCAATATAACATTATTCGCCACTGCTTACACCAGTAACTCGTTTTTAACAACTGCATCAGGCAGTTGTGAAAACAATAATATCACCCTAATATTTACACCGACAACACCTCAGATTGCAGGTTCAGGAGGGAATGCTGCAACATGGACTATTACTGTAACTAATCACAACAACACTCAGAGTACAATCATTTGTGTTATCAACGTGACTAATAGCACAAACGTTTTTGATTCTGATACCTTAACTGTAAGGCCTTCTTTATCACGAAGACGTTCTCGCAGAGAAATGGAGTTATCGTTGGAGAGAGTTGACCCATCAGACGGTAACACTTCCAAACTCTGTATGGATGAGCAAATCCGTATTACAGTCAGAGCTACCGATGGAGATCCCATACGTAATGTAGACGTTGATATTTACTTTCCGATCAATAATGGGGCAAAAATTGCCGACTTAGAGACAAATACAAGCGGAGTTGCTTTATTTACACCCATTAATCAGGGAGGACATCTTGTTGAAGTTGATAGGACGGGATATAGGCACTATGAAAGAGAATTTACTGTTGAAATATGTGAAGATTATGAAACCAGAGGACAAATTTCGGTATCTGGGAAATGCGTAGGTCAGGGAGTGGTTATCGGCATATCTGATGTAACGATATATGAAGAATCTGATACGGGGCGCATTATTCAAGTAACTTATCCTGGCGGATATGTAATTAACAATACAACAAATGCTGGGGGAATTATCCAATTTAACCCAAATGAGACAGGAGAATATTCTATAAATCTCTCCATAGGTGGTGAAAACCCAAATAAAACATTCACAATCTCAAATTGCAGGAGAAGGAATATATCTGGCACGTTTATTGAGATATCAAGAGATACTTACTTCATCGGGGATGAGATACTATTCGTCGTCTTAAACGAAAGAGGCCAAACCCTACGTAACCAACTAGTTAGAATATATCTAGATGGAGAACTATTATTTAGAGATAAAACAGGGCGGGGAGGGGTTTTTACATTCACACCTGAACAACCAGGAGAATATACAATTAAGATAAGTGGTTCAAATGAAGAACAAACAGTGCATGTTATAGAAAATGTAACATCTGAACAAACAACCTCCACACTAACATCCTCAACATCAACCTCCTCCATATTGTCCACCACAACTACATTAAGTATAAGTTCTACCACAACAACCCTGCAAATTCCAACATCGTTTCCTACAACAACTTCCACAAAAATTCAGTCTGAATCAAAGGAACACCAATCAGAGGATGTATTTTGGAAAGAATGGATGTTGTTCTTCAGCATAATAGTGCTATTAGCAGTGAAACTCCTACATACAAAAGAAAAAAGAAAAAGAACAAAATAGAGAATAAAATGGAAAAAGCAACAAAGATTCTCCTCGGATTGGGAGTGTTGGCGCTGATAGCTATTGGAGCATTTATTATATTTTTTGTTTTGCTCGTGAGTTGGCAACTAGGAATGTTCAATATACCAACATAAAGAAGAGTTTTCGAAATTAGAAGCCGAGAAATAGAAAACTGGAAAATTAAGTTTATTTCAGTTGTTAAGAGTATACTGACTCTCGACAGCGATTGCGATGGAATTCCTTATGAAATCCGCCCTGAGTGTATTATTAGCAAAGTAACTATAGATTTATCTGAGAATGTATTTCGCTTATCTTGATGAGTCGGGAGATTTTGGAAAAAAGAAGGGAGCTTCCAAGATAATTGTTGATGTAATCTTGATAGTAAGACAACGCAAACCTATTGAAAAGATAATAAATGATGCACGTACAAAACTATTTGATAAGAAATCCACTCGGAAATGGATTTCGGATAAAGGAGGGGAAATAAAGCACTACGCATTTCCTGATAAAAATTTGCTCGCAAAGATCTACAAATCATTGGTGGAGCAAGATATCCAAATCATCTACTGTGTGACCGATAAATCCAAAACCGAAAAACTAATCACCGAATTAAAATTTGAGGCCATGATGTCTCTTTTCTTTTTCTGCCATAAGAAAAAAATCGATTTAGAATCCGTGAAAGTTTGTTCAGACAAGGATTTCCTGAAGTATCACCGTAACTCAAAGTTTAAAAAGAAACATTTGAAACACCCCAAGGATGAGTTTTTATGGAAAGTCAAAACCACAACTCGATTTGATAAAAACGAGCATTCTAGAATCATCGAATTAAGAGTTCACCCAAAAGATTCAAAACTTGAATATTGTCTTCAAGCCGCTGATTTGATAGCTGGGGCAATATTTCAAAAGTATGAACACGGCAATCCCAAAGAATACAACTTAATAAAGAAGAAAATCTTCAAATTAGATGAAATAGAAAAGAAGTGATGGTTACAATACCTTCCCTACTCGTCAAACCCCACCACATAGCAGTAGGGTACCCCGAAGGAGTTCCTTTGGGGAAGGATCTTATATGTAACAATAATAATCCCGCGAACAAAATTAATATCTATGATGGTTTCTCATCGACAGTAGCTATCTAATTGTATATCCTTTCATGAAAAATTGGTATGCCTCCCCCCCAAACCTTACACCCCAGGTTCAATTCCCCAGATATTCAATCGAGTATATATAAAATAGGAAAATACAAATC